>NZ_SDIG01000127.1:0-19387 GCF_004122755.1 Streptomyces sp. TM32 | reverse complement strand
CGAACCCGGAAGCTAAGCCTTTCAGCGCCGATGGTACTGCAGGGGGGACCCTGTGGGAGAGTAGGACGCCGCCGAACCATTATTCAGCTCCGGTTCCTGAACCTTCGTGGTTCAGGGACCGGAGCTTTTTTGTTCTGGTGTTCGGGTGATGAGCGTAACGCGACGTTCATCTCAGCTGACCAGGATCCGTTTCATGCGGACAGTGGGAACGCTCAAGTCGGCCGGTGTACGTGCTGGTGACGAGGTCGTGGTGCCGGCCTACGGGAACGCAGAAGTGGCCCGGGCCGTGGTGGAGTTGGGCGCGGTACCGGTGTTCGCCGATGTGGACGGCGACAGCTACTGCCTCGATCCGGCCGCGGTGGCGGACGTGGTGACCGGGCGGACCGCCGCCGTCGTGGCGATCAACCGGTTCGGGCGCCAGGCGGACGCCGGCTGGATCCGTGAAGTCGGGCAGCGCCACGGCCTGTTGGTGCTGGTGGACGATGAGCCCGGGGCCCGTGCAGACGGCGTGGAGCTGCGTCGGGTGCAGGCCTCGTATCTGGACGGCAAGTTGCGCGGGGTCCGGACGCCGACGCCGGCCGCGGGGCACACGTACGAGCAGTACGTGGTGCGGGTGCCGGGCAACGGACGGCCGGACCGGGATGCCTTCGCGCGGGCGTTGCGGGCCAAGGGTATTGGCTGCAAGGTGCCCGTACTGGCTCCGGTGTACCGGATGCCGGGGCTGCGGCGGGACGTGTTTCTGCCGGAGACCGAGCGGGCGGTGGACGAGACGCTGGCGCTTCCGGTGCATGCGGGGATGACGCGGCGGGAGCTGCACAAGATGGTGAGCGCCTGCAATGCGCTGGGCGGATTGCTGCAACCGGCCTTTTAGGCGAGTGGCGGTGGACGGTTCGAATCTGTCGCGGAGTTGGGGTAATATCTATTCCGTTGCCGCGCCCCAATAGCTCAGTCGGCAGAGCGTCTCCATGGTAAGGAGAAGGTCTACGGTTCGATTCCGTATTGGGGCTCCAGAGACTAAGGCCCCCGCCAATTGGCGGGGGCCTTAGTCGTATTGGGGCGGGGTTGTGTGGTGCGTGGTGATTGTGCGGGGATTCGGTGTGCCGGATATGCCGAGTCGTGGGTGTCTGGTGGTGAAGTCGGCCTTGGGGGCTGCTTCATGGGGCTGTCCGGTCGTCGGTGGTGCGGGCGAACGCGCCGGTGTGAGCGGGAGGCTTCGTGAGGGCGGCGGCCGGCGGGTGGTGTGTCGGCCCGCACGGCCGCTGTCCCGGTGTGGTCAGCCCGCCTGGAGTTCGGGGACGCGCATGGCGAGGATGGCCATGTCGTCGGAGGCGGGCTCGGCGGCGAAGCGTTCCACGGCGCGCAGCACGCGGGCGGCGACGGCGCCGGCCGTCAGGCCCGTACAGGAGGTCAGGACGTCGGTGAGGCCGTCGTCGCCGAGCATGCGGGTGCCCTCGCGGCGTTCGGTGACGCCGTCGGTGACGCACAGCAGGACGTCGCCGGGGTCGAGGGTGACGGTCTGTTCGTAGAGTTCGAGGTCGTCCATGACGCCCAGCAGGGGCTGGGGTTCGGCGGCCGGTTCGACCGAGCCGTCCTGGCGCAGCCGGAGCGGCAGGGGATGACCGGCGCAGACGACCTTGAGCAGGGCGCTGCCGTCGTCCTGCGGCCAGAGCTCGCCGTAAAGGAGTGTCAGAAAGCGGCTGCGGGCGCCCTCGTCGAGGATGGCGGTGTTCAGCCGCTCCAGGACGGCGGGGCCACCGAAGCCCTCGCGGGCGAGGAGCCGGAGGGCGTGGCGGGCGAGGCCGGTGACGGCTGCCGCCTCCGGGCCCGTGCCGCAGACGTCACCGATGGCGAAGCCGTAGGCACCGTCGCGGATCGGGAAGAGGTCGTAGAAGTCGCCGCCGACCTCGTTGCCCTCGCCGGCCGCGCGGTAGATCACCTCGACCTCCACGCCCGTGATATCGGGCAGCTCCGGGGGCAGCAGGCTGCGCTGGAGCGACTGGCTGATGGCCGTGCGCTCGGAGTAGAGGCGGGCGTTGTCCAGGGCGAGGGCGGCCCGGCGGGAGAGGTCCTCGGCGAGTTCGAGGATCTCCTGGCGGAAGTGCTCCTCGGTGGGCTTGCCGAGGGTGAGCATGCCGATGACGCGGTTGCGGGCGACGAGCGGCAGGACGACGGTCTCGCCGCCGACGGCGGAGGCGGTGGCGAGGGTGGCGCCCGGGCCCGTGGACGGGCGGGCGGAGTTGCCCAGGCCCAGGCTGCGCATCGAGGTCCGCAGCGCGGCGTCGTGTGCGGCGTCGCTGGGGGCGCTCCAGACGCGGGCCCCGGGGGTGGGGACCGGCTCGGGCGGGTCGACCTTCATCAGGAGGGTCTTGAGGCCGTCGATGCGGTCCTCGTCCTCATGCAGGACGTAGGACAGCTCGGGCTCGGAGGCCTGGTCGGCGACGGTGTAGACGGCGCACCAGGTGGCGAGGGTGGGGACCGTCATCTGGGCCATCAGGGCCAGCGTCTGGTCGCGGTCGAGGGTGCCGGCCAGCAGGTCGGAGGCCTCGACGAGGAAGGAGAGGGAGCCGCGGCGCAGCTTCTCCAGCTCGGTCAGGCGGGCGCGTTCGACGGCGAGGGCGATGCGGTCGGCGGCGAACTGGAGCCGTAGCGCCTCTTCGTTCGTGTACCGGCCGGCGCCCTCCGCGGCGACGCCCAGGGAGCCGGTGAGCCGCCCCTCGACCTTCAGCGGGACGGTGACGACCGAGCGCATGCCCGTGCCGCTGAGGAGCGGTACGGCGCCGGGGACGGCGGTGAGGTCCTCGTGGACGGCGGGCATCCGGGCGGAGCCGTAGCGTCCGGATCCGGCTTCCACGGGGACGCGGGCGAACCGCTGGCGGGCGGAGGGCAGGCCCGTGGAGGCGCGCACCTCCAGCTCGGTCTCGTCGTCGGTGGCCAGGAGGAGGTAGGCGGCGTCGCCGTCGAGCATGTCGCGGGCGCGCTCGACGGTGCGCTGGAGCAGGCCGTCGAGATCGTCGGGGGCCGGGGAGCCGATGAAGACCTCGAAGGGGTCGGAGGGGCGTCCCTCCTGGGCGGCCTGGGTGGCGGAGTCCGGCGCGGGGGTGCGCGGGGGGCTCTGCAGGATGGCGCGCTCGTGGTCGCGCACCAGGAGGCAGACCGTGGAGGCCTCGCCGTCGGCGTCGCGGACGCGTAGGTGGGAGGCGTAGACGGGGACGACCCGGCCGTCGGCGCCCCTTATGCCGTAGGAGCCCTCCCAGCGGGAGAGCTGGAGCGCCTCGACGATGCCGGTGCCGGTGCCGGGGGTGTGCGGCCAGGCGGCGAAGTCGGTGAGCGGTTTGCCGATGACCTGCTCGGGGTCGTAGGCGAAGAGGTCCTGGGCGTCTTCGTTCCAGAAGCTGATGCAGCCGCCGCGGTCGATCTGGATCACCGCGACGCGGACCCGGGTCTCGGCGACCGGGAGGGCGTCCACCGGCAGGGCCGGGCCGGCGGCGCGGGTGCCGGCGGGGCGCTCGGGGAGGTCGAGCTGGAACCACACGTGTTTTTGGGCGGCGGTGTACTCGACGCCCCAGCGGGCGGCCAGCGCGCCGCACAGCAGCAGGCCGCGGCCGCCCTCGCGGTCCGGGTGGACGACGATCTGGCCGGCGTTCTGGAGCGGGATCTCGCGCTCGGGGTAGCGGTCGGCGACGGAGACCCGTACCCCTGCGTCATTGCGCAGACACAGCACGTCGGCGGCGGTGCCGGCGTGCACCACGGCATTGGTGACCAGCTCGCTGGTCAGGACGACGGCGTCGTCGACGATGTCGGCGCAGCCCCAGCCCTGGAGGGTGTCGCGGACGAAGGCACGGGCAGTGGCGACCGAGCGCCCGACCGGCTCGAATGTTGCGGCGGCCCGCGCGGTGATCACTGGTCTCCTCATGCGTGTGTCGGTGATCTGCTCCCCCATGGTCGCGGCGCCCCTCCGAATACCTGTTGTGCGTGTGCCACCGGCCATGCTGGTTGGTCGGGCCGGGTGGACAGCCGTATGCCAGGTTACTTACCTTCGCCGCACCCGAGGATGCCGGTCACGTGTGTTTCCGTCCCAATCGTGCCCTGGGAGGGTGTGCGATGCTGCCGAACTGTTATGGCCTGGTTGGGCCATGGTGAAACACTGGGCACGTATCAAGAGAAAGCCCGGGTAGAACGGTCGACCCTGCGGGAGGGACACGGTGGAGTCTGGCGCAGCGGCGCGGGGCGCAAGCACGCGCGCGAAAGGCGGACGATCCCGGAGCAACGGGACGACCGAGGTGGATACGGCTGCGCTGAATCGGCTGTTGGTCGCGCTGGTCGCCATGCGGGACGGGAACTTCCGCAAGCGGCTCACGGTTTCCGGCGACGGCGTCATGTCGGAGATCGCGGCGGTCTTCAACGAGGTTGCGGACCGCAATCTGCACCTCACGGGCGAGCTGGCGCGGGTGCGCCGGGTCGTCGGCCGCGAGGGAAAGCTCACGGAACGACTGGAGGTCGGCGCCGCCGAGGGCTCCTGGGCGGCGGCCATCGACGCCTCGAATGCCCTGGTCGACGACCTCGTACGGCCCGTCTCCGAGGTGGGACGGGTGCTGTCGGCGGTGTCCGAGGGCGACCTGGAACAGCGGATGGATCTGCGGTCGCGCAGTTCGGACAGCTCTTCGGAGCACCCCCTTCGCGGTGAATTCCTGAAGGTCGGCCGCACGGTCAACGGGCTGGTGGACCAGCTCTCCGCGTTCACCGACGAGGTCACGAGAGTGGCCAGTGAGGTCGGTACGGAGGGCAAGCTCGGCGGTCAGGCCCGGGTGCGTGGAATGTCGGGTTCGTGGAAGGATCTCACGGAATCCGTCAACACCATGGCGTCCCGGCTGACGGCGCAGGTACGTGACATTGCTCTCGTCACCACCGCGGTGGCCAAGGGTGATCTGTCGCGCAAGGTGACCGTGCATGTCGCCGGCGAGATGCTGGAGCTGAAGAACACCGTCAACACGATGGTCGACCAGCTCTCCTCCTTCGCCTCCGAGGTGACGCGCGTCGCCCGCGAGGTGGGCACGGAGGGCGAACTCGGTGGTCAAGCGCAGGTCCCCGGCGTCGCCGGCGTGTGGAAGGACCTGACGGATTCGGTCAATCTCATGGCCGGCAACCTCACCGCGCAGGTGCGCGGGATCGCGCAGGTCACCACCGCCGTCGCGAACGGCGACCTGTCGCAGAAGGTCACGGTCAGTGCACGCGGTGAGGTCGCGCAACTGGCCGACACCATCAACACCATGACCGAGACGCTGCGGACCTTCGCGGACGAAGTGACGCGGGTGGCGAACGAGGTCGGTGCGGAGGGCCAGCTCGGCGGTCAGGCGCAGGTGCCGGGCGCGGCGGGCACGTGGAAGGACCTGACGGACTCCGTCAACACCGCCTTCCGCAACCTCACCGCGCAGGTGCGGGACATCGCCCAGGTGACGACGGCGGTCGCCAACGGTGACCTGTCGCAGACGGTCACCGTCGATGTGGCCGGTGAAATGCTGGAGTTGAAGAACACCGTCAATACGATGGTGGGTCAGCTCTCCTCGTTCGGCGCCGAAGTGACGCGCGTGGCACGGGAGATCGGCGTCGAGGGTGAGCTGGGCGGCCAGGCGGCGGTCCCGGGCGCGGCGGGGACGTGGAAGGACCTGACGGACTCCGTCAACACCGCCTTCCGCAACCTGACCGGGCAGGTGCGCAACATCGCCCAGGTGACGACCGCGGTGGCCAACGGCGACCTGTCGCAGAAGGTCACCGTCGACGTCTCCGGCGAGATGCTCCAGCTGAAGAACACCGTGAACACCATGGTGGACCAGCTGTCCTCGTTCGCCGACCAGGTCACGCGGATGGCCCGGGACGTGGGCACCGAGGGCCGGCTGGGCGGCCAGGCCCGGGTGGACGGCGTCAGCGGCACCTGGAAGGAACTGACCGACTCCGTCAACTTCATGGCGGGGAACCTGACCTCACAGGTGCGGCAGATCGCCCAGGTGACGACGGCGGTCGCGCGCGGTGACCTGTCCCAGAAGATCGACGTGGACGCGCGCGGCGAGATCCTGGAGCTGAAGAACACCATCAACACGATGGTCGACCAGCTCTCCGCCTTCGCCGAGCAGGTCACCCGGGTCGCCCGGGAGGTCGGTACGGACGGCAGGCTGGGCGGTCAGGCGCAGGTGCCGGGCGTCGCCGGCGTCTGGCGCGATCTGACCGACTCGGTGAACGGCATGGCCGGCAACCTGACGGCCCAGGTCCGCAACATCGCGCAGGTCGCCACGGCGGTCGCGCGCGGTGACCTGTCGCAGAAGATCGATGTGGACGCCCGGGGCGAGATCCTGGAGCTGAAGAACACCCTGAACACCATGGTCGACCAACTCTCCTCGTTCGCGGAGCAGGTCACCCGGGTCGCCCGCGAGGTGGGCACCGAGGGCATCCTGGGCGGCCAGGCCGAGGTGCAGGGCGTCAGCGGTACGTGGAAGGACCTCACCCAGTCCGTCAACTTCATGGCGAACAACCTGACTTCGCAGGTGCGCAACATCGCCGAGGTGACGACCGCGGTGGCCCGCGGCGACCTGTCCAAGAAGATCACCGTCGATGCCAAGGGCGAGATCCTCGAACTGGTCACGACCGTCAACACGATGGTCGACCAGCTGTCGTCGTTCGCCGAGCAGGTGACCCGGGTGGCCCGTGAGGTGGGCACCGAGGGCCAGTTGGGCGGTCAGGCGCGGGTGCCGGGCGCCACCGGTATCTGGCTGGACCTCAGCGACAACGTCAACCTGATGGCCAACAACCTGACCATCCAGGTGCGCAACATCTCCCAGGTCTCGGCGGCGGTCGCCAACGGAGACCTGACCAAGAAGGTCACGGTCGAGGCGCGCGGCGAGGTCGCGCAGCTCGCCGACACGGTCAACACCATGGTCACGACGCTGTCGTCGTTCGCCGACGAGGTCACGCGGGTGGCCCGTGAGGTGGGCACCGACGGCATCCTGGGCGGCCAGGCCCGCGTCCCCGGCGTCGCCGGTACGTGGAAGGACCTCACCGAGTCCGTGAACTCGATGGCCAACAACCTGACCGGCCAGGTCCGCAACATCGCCATGGTCACCACCGCCATCGCCAAGGGCGATCTGACCAAGAAGATCGACATCGACGCGCGGGGCGAGATCCTCGCGCTGAAGACCACCATCAACACCATGGTCGACCAGCTGTCGTCCTTCGCGGAGCAGGTCACCAGAGTGGCCCGCGAGGTGGGGACGGAAGGCCAGCTGGGCGGTCAGGCGCAGGTGCGGGGTGTGGCCGGCACCTGGCGGGACCTGACCGAGTCGGTGAACGAGATGGCCGGCAACCTCACCCGTCAGGTGCGCGCCATCGCCGCGGTCGCCGCGGCGGTCACCCTCGGCGATCACAACGTGCGCATCGACGTGGACGCGGCCGGCGAGATCCTGGAGCTCCAGGACAACGTCAACACCATGATCTCCACGCTCCGTGAGACCACCCTCGCCAACGAGGAACAGGACTGGCTCAAGGGCAACCTGGCGCGGATCTCCGGTCTCATGCAGGGTCGGCGCGACCTCAAGGACGTCGCCACGCTCATCATGAGCGAGCTGTCGCCCGCGGTCTCCGCGCAGCACGGCGCGTTCTTCCTCGCGGCGCAGCCCGACAGCCGGGAGATCGGTGCGGACGGCGCCGAGGCCGGGGCGTACGAGCTGCGGCTGATGGGCTCGTACGGCTATGCCATGGGCGGGATGCCGACGACCTTCAAGCCCGGCGAGACGCTGATCGGCACGGCCGCGGAGGAGGGGCGCACCATCCTGGTGGAGAACGTCCCGTCCGGCTATCTCAAGATCGCCTCCGGGCTGGGCGAGGCGCCGCCGGCGAATGTGATCGTGCTGCCGGTGCTGTTCGAGGACAAGGTGCTCGGCGTGATCGAGCTGGCGTCCTTCCAGCCGTTCACCCAGATCCAGAAGGACTTCCTCAGCCAGATCGCCGAGATGATCGCGACGAGCGTCAACACCATCTCGGTCAACACCAAGACCGAGGTGCTGCTCAAGCAGTCGCAGGAGCTGACCGAGCAGCTGCGCGAGCGCTCTGCGGAGCTGGAGAGCCGGCAGCGGGCCCTGGAGCTGTCGAACTCGGAGCTGGAGGAGAAGGCCGAGCAGCTGCGCGCGCAGAACCGCGACATCGAGGTGAAGAACACCGAGATCGAGGAGGCGCGGCAGGTCCTGGAGGAGCGCGCCGAGCAGCTCGCGGTCTCGATGCGCTACAAGTCGGAGTTCCTGGCGAACATGTCGCACGAGCTGCGGACGCCGCTGAACTCCCTGCTGATTCTGGCCAAGTTGCTGGCCGACAACGCCGAGGGGAATCTCTCCCCCAAGCAGGTCGAATTCGCCGAAACCATCCATGGTGCCGGCAGCGACCTGCTCCAGCTGATCAACGACATCCTGGATCTGTCCAAGGTCGAGGCGGGCAAGATGGACGTCAGCCCGACGCGGATCGCGCTGGTCCAGCTCGTCGACTACGTGGAGGCCACCTTCCGGCCGCTGACCGCCGAGAAGGGACTCGACTTCTCCGTACGGGTCTCCCCGGAGCTGCCGGCCACGCTGCACACCGACGAACAGCGGCTGCTGCAGGTGCTGCGCAATCTGCTGTCCAACGCGGTGAAGTTCACCGACAGCGGCGCCGTCGAGCTGGTGATCCGGCCGGCCGGTGCGGACGTCCCGGTGGCCATCAGGGAACAGCTGCTGGAACACGGTTCGCTGCGCGACCCGGATGCGGACATGATCGCCTTCTCGGTCACCGACACCGGCATCGGCATCGCGTCCAGCAAGATGCGGGTCATCTTCGAGGCGTTCAAACAGGCCGACGGCACGACCAGCCGCAAGTACGGCGGTACGGGCCTGGGCCTGTCCATCAGCCGGGAGATCGCCCGGCTGCTGGGCGGCGAGATCCATGCCGCGAGCGAGCCGAACCGTGGTTCCACCTTCACGCTCTACCTGCCGCACAACCCCGGCGGGCTGCCGCCGCAGGGCTACCCGCAGCTGGTGGCCGGCGGGATCGCGATGGACGCGGAGGCGCGCGAGACGGAGGTCGGACGGCAGGAGGCCGAGGAGCAGCAGGAGTTCGAGCAGGGCTCCGGCGGCAGTCTCAACCGGCGCCGCCGCCGGGCGGTTTCGGGCCCCCAGCGCCGCTTCGAGCTGCCAGGTCGACCGGCGGCTCCGGCTCCGGCTCCGCCGGTGCCACCGACGCCTCCGGCGCCGCCGCAGCCCGTCGCCCAGCAGCCGGCCGAAGAGCCCTGGCTCGGCAACGGCCAGGACCTGGTGGACCCGGCCTTCCAGGGCGGCTTCCACGGCGAGAAGGTGCTGATCGTCGACGACGACATCCGGAACGTCTTCGCCCTCACCAGCGTCCTGGAGCAGCACGGTCTTTCGGTGCTGTACGCGGAGAACGGGCGCGAGGGCATCGAGGTGCTGGAGCAGCACGACGACATCGTCCTGGTGCTGATGGACATCATGATGCCGGAGATGGATGGTTATGCGACGACGGCGGCGATCCGCCGGATGCCGCAGTTCGCCGGGCTCCCCATCATCGCGTTGACCGCGAAGGCGATGAAGGGCGACCGGGAGAAGAGCATCGACTCCGGAGCCTCCGACTATGTGACCAAGCCGGTGGATACCGATCATCTGTTGTCGGTCATGGAGCAATGGATGCGCGCGGAGTGACGGAGCGTCCAGTATGGAGGCGAAAGAGGATCATCGCGTGCTGACTCAGTGTTGCCGTGGACGTGTGGAAGCCTGGGATTCGGGGAACCTTCTGGTCCCTGTCTGCGTTTCTGCTATGTGCACAGTGACATCGCGGTGACAGGGTGTGGCGACAGACGGGGTGCAGCTACCATGACCGGCACAAGGACGGGCGGCGTGACGGAGTCGTCCCCTGGGGCGGCGTCCGGTGCCATGCCGGGGCGAGGAGGACGGGCCATGGTGCAGAAGGCCAAGATCCTCCTGGTCGATGACCGGCCGGAGAATCTGCTGGCGCTGGAGGCGATCCTCTCTGCGCTCGATCAGACACTGGTGCGGGCATCGTCCGGGGAGGAAGCGCTCAAAGCACTGCTCACGGACGATTTCGCGGTGATTCTGCTCGATGTGCAGATGCCGGGGATGGACGGTTTCGAAACCGCCGCGCACATCAAGCGCCGGGAGCGCACCCGCGACATCCCGATCATCTTCCTCACGGCCATCAACCACGGCCCGCACCACACCTTCCGCGGCTACGCGGCAGGCGCGGTGGACTACATCTCCAAGCCGTTCGACCCGTGGGTGCTGCGTGCCAAGGTCTCGGTGTTCGTCGAGCTCTACATGAAGAACTGCCAACTGCGGGAGCAGGCCTCCCTGCTGAGGCTGCAGCTGGAGGGCGGCCGGCCGAGCGCCGACGAGGCGAAGGAGTCGGCGGGGCTGCTCGCGGAGCTCTCCGCGCGGCTGGCCGCGGTCGAGGAGCAGGCGGAGGCGCTGTCCAAACAGCTGGACGAGACGGCGGACGCGGCGGCGGTGGCCACCGCGGCGCATCTGGAGCGCAAACTGACCGGACTGCGCAGGGCGCTGGACGCCCTGGAGCCGGGGGCGGGCAGCGTCGCGGGGTGATTGACGCCCCTTCATGAGACGGGCGCGCGACACGTTCGGGTGAAGCGCCGTGCGCTCGTATCATGCCCGTGTTCGCCTGTAATCTCGTCGCCATGGCCTCACGTACGTCCGGCAAGGGAACCCAGAGCGCGGCGGGCCCCTCGAAGCAGCGCGCCGGACGGACCGCGGGCGCCGCCAAGAAGACCGCCGCGAAGAAGGCGCCCGCGAAGCCGCCGGCGAAGAAATCCACCGCGAAGAAGGCACCGGCCAAAAGGGCGCCTGCCAAGAAGGCCGCGGCCAGACCGGCGCCGTCACCCACCGGCGGTATCTACCGCCTCGCCCGTGCGTGCTGGCTGGGCCTCGCGCACGCCATCGGGGCGATGTTCCGCGGGATGGGCCGCGGGGCGAAGAACCTCGACCCGGCGCACCGCAAGGACGGGCTGGCGCTGTTGCTGCTCGGGCTGGCGCTGGTCATCGCGGCCGGGACCTGGTCCAACCTCAGCGGTCCGGTCGGCGATCTCGTCGAACTGCTGGTGACCGGTGCGTTCGGCCGGCTCGATCTGGTCGTGCCGATACTGCTCGCCGGCATCGCCCTCCGTCTCATCCGGTACCCCGAGCGGCCGGAGGCCAACGGCCGGATCGTCATCGGGCTGTCCGCGCTGGTCGTCGGCGTCCTGGGGCAGGTCGCGATGGCCTGCGGATCGCCGGGCCGGGACGACGGCCTGGCCGCCATACAGGACGCCGGCGGCTATCTCGGCTGGGTGGCGTCCAAGCCGCTGATCTTCACCGTCGGACAGACCCTGGCCGTGGCGCTGCTGGCGCTGCTGACCCTTTTCGGGCTGCTGGTCGTCACCGCGACGCCGGTGAACGCCATCCCGCAGCGGCTGCGTGCGCTCGGCATCAGGCTGGGCGTGGTGCACCCGGCCGGCGCCGAGGCGGACGGCTACGAGTCCGGGGAGTACGAGGACTACGCCGACGAGTGGCGGGAGCAGCCCGCGCGCGGGACGCGCCGCGGCGCCGCCGCGGCCGCACCCGACCCGGACGCCATAGAGGAAGCGGCCCTGGCCAAGCGGCGCCGTCCGCGCCGGGCCTCCGCCCAGCCCGCCGAGGACCGGCCGATGGACGCGGTGGACGTCGCCGCCGCGGCCGCCGCGGCGCTGGACGGTGCGGTGCTGCACGGCGTCCAGCCCTCCCCGCTCGTCGCCGGCCTCAGCAGCAGCGTCTCCGGGGAGATCCGCGGCCGGGACGGCGAGAACACCGCGGGGGAGGGCGGGACGGTGCCGCCGGCCCGCGGTGCGGCACCGAAGGCGGCCGCGACCGAGCACACCCCGGCGGTCCCGGACTTCACCAAGGCTCCGCCCGAGCCGTCCGGGGCCCTGCCGGCCCGCGCCGAGCAGCTCCAGCTGGCCGGTGACATCACCTACTCGCTGCCCTCGCTGGAGCTGCTCGCGCGCGGCGGCCCCGGCAAGACCCGCAGCGCCGCGAACGACGCCATAGTGACCGCGCTGACGACCGTCTTCCAGGAGTTCAAGGTCGACGCCGCGGTCACCGGCTTCACCCGTGGTCCGACGGTCACCCGCTACGAGGTCGAGCTGGGCCCGGCCGTCAAGGTCGAGAAGATCACCGCGCTGGCCAAGAACATCGCCTACGCCGTGGCCAGCCCCGACGTCCGCATCATCAGCCCGATCCCCGGCAAGTCCGCGGTCGGAATCGAGATCCCCAACACCGACCGCGAGATGGTCAACCTCGGCGACGTGCTGCGGCTGGCCGACGCCGCGGGCGACGAGCATCCGATGCTGGTGGCGCTCGGCAAGGACGTCGAGGGCGGCTACGTCATGGCCAACATGACGAAGATGCCGCACGTCCTGGTGGCCGGTGCCACCGGTTCCGGCAAGTCCTCCTGCATCAACTGCCTGATCACCTCGGTGATGGTGCGGGCCACGCCGGAGGACGTCCGGATGGTGCTGGTCGACCCCAAGCGCGTCGAGCTGACCGCGTACGAGGGCATCCCGCACCTGATCACGCCGATCATCACCAACCCGAAGCGTGCCGCCGAGGCGCTGCAGTGGGTGGTGCGCGAGATGGACCTGCGCTACGACGATCTCGCGGCCTACGGCTTCCGGCACATCGACGACTTCAACGAGGCGGTGCGCAGCGGCAAGGTCAGCTCCCCCGAGGGCAGCGAGCGCGAGCTGGCGCCGTACCCGTATCTGCTGGTCATCGTCGACGAGCTGGCGGACCTGATGATGGTCGCGCCGCGCGATGTGGAGGACTCGATCGTCCGCATCACCCAGCTCGCCCGCGCGGCCGGCATCCACCTGGTGCTCGCCACCCAGCGTCCGTCCGTCGATGTGGTCACCGGCCTGATCAAGGCCAATGTGCCCTCCCGGCTCGCGTTCGCCACCTCCTCGCTCGCCGACAGCCGGGTCATCCTCGACCAGCCGGGCGCCGAGAAGCTGATCGGCAAGGGTGACGGGCTGTTCCTGCCGATGGGGGCGAACAAGCCGGTCCGTATGCAGGGCGCGTTCGTGACCGAGGAGGAGGTCGCCGCCGTCGTCCAGCACTGCAAGGACCAGATGGCGCCCGTCTTCCGCGACGACGTCACCGTCGGTACGGCGCAGAAGAAGGAGATCGACGAGGACATCGGCGACGACCTCGATCTGCTCTGTCAGGCCGCTGAGCTGGTGGTTTCCACCCAATTCGGGTCGACGTCGATGCTTCAGCGCAAGCTGCGGGTGGGGTTCGCCAAGGCCGGGCGGCTGATGGACCTGATGGAGTCGCGCAACATCGTCGGGCCCAGCGAGGGGTCCAAGGCGCGCGACGTCCTGGTGAAGGCCGACGAATTGGACGGAGTGCTGGCGGTGATCCGTGGGGAGGCTACCGGGTAGCACAGATATCCGGGTCACGCGCGCGGAAGCAGAAGGCAACCGTTTCTCCTGCCAAGACGTCAAGTTGAGGGAGATGAGGGAACGATGCTTCACCACCGAGCCCCATGGCACCGCCGATGGCGTTCCGATGGCGTACAAACTCCGCTCTCCCGCTTGCCCGACCCTTTCGCTCCACCCCTAGACTGAACTTCCAGCAGGTGGCTACACGCTCGAAAGGCGCCCCCGTGTCCATCGGCAACTCCCCCGAAGCAGACCGGCCTTCCGTCGGTGCTGCCCTCCAGAAGGCCCGTATCGGAGCGGGACTGACCGTCGAAGAGGTCAGTACGACGACACGGGTGCGCATCCCCCTCGTCCAGGCCATCGAGCAGGACGACTTCTCCCGCTGTGGCGGCGATGTCTACGCCCGGGGGCACATCCGGGCGCTGGCCCGCGCGGTGTCCCTCGACCCCCGCCCGCTGATCGACCAGTTCGACGCCGAGCACGGCGGCCGGCCCGCGCCGACCCCCGCCGCGCCGCTCTTCGAAGCCGAGCGGATCCGTTCCGAGCCGCGCCGTCCCAACTGGACCGCGGCGATGGTCGCGGCGATCGTCGCCGTGGTCGGCTTCGCCGGCTTCACGCTCTTCACGGGCGGTGACAAGAGCAACGGCGGCTCGTTCGCGGCCGGTGACAACGCCAAGCCGGCGCCCGCACCCACCCGCCATCCGTCGACGATCAAGCCGCCCCTCAAGCCCGACCACCCCGAGCCCTCCGACAGCGCCGTCGCCGGACTGCCGAAGGACAAGGTCACGATCAAGGTCACCGCCCGCGACGGTCAGAGCTGGATCTCCGCCAAGGACGCCAACGGCAAGCTCCTGGAGGACGGCCTGCTCAAGAAGGGCGAGTCCAAGACCATCACCGACAAGGAACGGATCGACCTGGTCCTCGGCAACGCCGGAGCCGTACAGCTGTACGTCAACGGCAAGGAGGTCAAGGAGATCGGCCACAAGGGCACCGTGGAGCGGCTGAGCTACACGCCGGGCGATCCCCAGGCGGGCTGAGCGCCCGTCCCGGGCAACCTCCGCCGCCGCTCCCGCGCACCCGGGAGCGGCGGCGGAGACCTGCGCGCCAAGGGGGCACCCGGGACGAAGTAGGCTGAGCCCCATGCCCGAACGCCGTACCGTCGCCCTCGTCACCCTTGGCTGCGCCCGTAACGAGGTGGACTCGGAGGAGCTCGCAGGCCGCTTGGCAGCGGACGGCTGGGAGCTCGTCGAGGAAGCCGCCGATGCCGATGTCGCCGTCGTCAACACCTGTGGTTTCGTCGAGGCCGCCAAGAAGGACTCCGTCGATGCCCTGCTGGAAGCCAACGACCTGAAGGATCACGGCAGAACCCAGGCCGTGGTGGCCGTCGGCTGCATGGCCGAGCGCTACGGCAAGGAGCTCGCCGAGGCGCTGCCCGAGGCCGACGGGGTGCTCGGCTTCGACGACTACAGCGACATCTCCGGCCGTCTGCAGACCATCCTGAGCGGCGGAAACGTCGAGGCCCACACGCCGCGCGACCGCCGCAAGCTGCTGCCGATCAGCCCGGCCGAGCGCCAGGGCTCAGCCGGGGTCGCGCTGCCCGGCCACGCCCAGACCGGCTCCGACGCGGCTCCGCCGGCGGGCTCGCCCGAGGACCTGCCGGAGGGCGTCGCGCCGGCTTCCGGGCCGCGGGCGCCGCTGCGCCGCCGGCTCGGCAGCAGCCCGGTGGCCTCGGTGAAGCTGGCCTCCGGCTGCGACCGGCGCTGCTCGTTCTGCGCCATCCCGTCCTTCCGCGGCTCCTTCATCTCCCGCCGGCCCTCCGACGTGCTCGGAGAGACGCGCTGGCTGGCCGGTCAGGGCGTCAAGGAGATCATGCTGGTCTCCGAGAACAACACGTCCTACGGCAAGGACCTCGGCGACATCCGCCTGCTGGAGACGCTGCTGCCGGAGCTGGCGGCCGTCGACGGCATCGAGCGGATCCGGGTCAGCTATCTCCAGCCCGCCGAGATGCGGCCCGGCCTGATCGACGTGCTGACCGGCACCGACAAGGTGGCGCCCTACTTCGATCTGTCCTTCCAGCACTCGGCCCCCGGCGTGCTGCGCGCGATGCGGCGCTTCGGCGACACCGACCGCTTTCTGGACCTGCTCGCGCAGATCCGTACGAAGGCGCCGCAGGCCGGCGCCCGCTCCAACTTCATCGTCGGCTTCCCCGGGGAGAGCGAGAGCGACCTCGCGGAGCTGGAGCGCTTCATCACCGAGGCCCGGCTCGATGCCATCGGCGTCTTCGGCTACTCCGATGAGGACGGCACCGAGGCCGCCTCCTACGAGGACAAGCTCGACCCGGACGTGGTCGCCGAGCGGCTGGCGCGGGTGTCGCGGCTGGCCGAGGAGCTGACGGCACAGCGGGCCGAGGAGCGGGTCGGCGAGACGGTGCGGGTGCTGGTCGACCGGACCGATGACGAGGACGGCATCGTCGGGCGGGCCGCGCACCAGGCGCCGGAGACCGACGGCGTCACCCTGCTGTCGACCGACCAGGAGCTGGAGCCCGGTCGTATGGTCGAAGCAAAGGTGGTGGCGAGCGAGGGAGTCGACCTCGTCGCGGAGGTGCTGTCGGTGGAGGGCGCGGGGTGTACCGAGGAGGCGGCCAGATGAGCGGAATCCCGGCTTCCGCAGCGGGTGGCCCGCGTCCGGCGCCGGCCGTCCGGCAGGCCGGGCTGTGGAACATCGCCAATGTGCTGACGATGCTGCGGCTGGTGCTGGTCCCGGCCTTCGTGGTGCTGCTGATGCACGACAACGGCACCGATCCCGTCTGGCGGGTGTTCGCCTGGGCCGCCTTCGCCGTCGCCATGATCACCGATGTCTTCGACGGGCATCTGGCGCGCGCGTACAACCTGGTCACCGACTTCGGCAAGATCGCCGACCCGATCGCGGACAAGGCGATCATGGGTGCCGCGCTGATCTGTCTGTCGGTGCTGGGTGATCTGCCGTGGTGGGTGACCGGGGTAATCCTCTTCCGGGAGCTCGGGATCACGCTGATGCGGTTCTGGGTGATCAAGCACGGGGTCATTCCGGCCAGTCGGGGCGGCAAAATCAAGACATTGGCGCAGGGCACCGCGGTCGGGATGTACGTGCTCGTGCTGACCGGTCCGCTGGCGACCTTCCGCTGGTGGGTGATGGCGGTGGCCGTGCTGCTGACCGTCGTCACCGGGCTCGATTACGTCCGGCAGGCCGTGGTGCTGCGCCGGGCCGGACTGGCCGCGGAGCGGGCGGAGCGGGCCCGCCCGGCCGAGACGGACTCGGCCCGGTGAACGGGCCGGGCTCTGCCGCGGCCGGGGCACTGGAGCTGCTCGCCGGACGGGGGCAGAGCCTGGCGGTGGCCGAATCGCTGACCGGCGGCCTGGTGGCGGGCGCGCTGACCGCCGTCCCCGGGGCCTCACGGGTCCTCCGGGGCTCGATCACGGCGTACGCCACCGATCTCAAGCAGGAGCTGCTGGGTGTGGACGGCGCCCTGCTGGCCGCGCACGGGGCCGTGGACGGCGAGGTCGCGCGGCAGATGGCGGGCGGTGTGCGGCGGGTGCTGGGTGCCGACTGGGGCATCGCCACCACGGGCGTGGCCGGGCCCGATCCGCAGGACGGGCATCCGGTGGGCACCGTTTTCGTGGCGGTCCGGGGACCGGAGGGGGCCGGGGAGGTGCGCCGGCTGGCGCTGGCGGGGGACCGCGACCGGATCCGAGAGGACACCATCCGGGCCGTGCTCGCACTGTTGTTGAGCGAACTTGCAGAAAATAGGCGGGCACAGGATACGGAACAACACGGGGGGAATGGATGTTTGCAGCCCTGAGTGAACACGTACTTGCGCCCGGCACTGGTACCGCCCGAGGCGGTACGGTGGGGCGAGAAGGATCCGGATCCGAGGTCCGAGGAGGGAGCCAGCGATGATTCTGCTTCGTCGCCTGCTGGGTGACGTGCTGCGCCGACAGCGTCAGCGCCAGGGCCGAACCCTGCGCGAGGTCTCTTCCTCCGCCCGGGTATCGCTCGGCTATTTGTCCGAGGTGGAGAGGGGGCAGAAGGAGGCGTCCTCCGAGCTGCTCTCGTCGATCTGTGACGCGCTGGATGTGCGCATGTCCGAGCTCATGCGGGAGGTCAGCGACGAGCTTGCGCTCGCCGAGCTGGCAGCGTCCGCGGCCGCAAGCGACACGGTGCCCGCACCGGTACGGCCGAAGCTCAATTCGGTGTCCGTCACGTCCCTGGCCGGTGTGCCCGAGGACCGCGTGACCATCAAGTCCCCGGCCGACGTCGTGGATGTCGTCGCGGCCTGACACCCCTGTTCGTACGCATCGAAGCCCCGGCGGGCAGCACCCGGCCGGGGCTTTGTGCTGCCTGCTGGGGCGCGGGCGGCGGTGCCCGCACGAACATCCGGCCGGACCGCGCGGCCGCTCCTCATGGGCGATTCATTTGTACGATGACAAAACCGGACGAATCGCCTGAACGGGAGTATCTGGATGTCTGTGGTCAAGAGCACACTGTCCGACGAAGGCCGCGGCATCGTCGGGCATGCCCTCCAGGGCGCGCTGGTCGATCTGGTGGACCTGTCCCTCGTGGCCAAGCAGGTGCACTGGAACGTCGTCGGTCCGCGGTTCCGCTCCGTACACCTCCAGCTCGACGACGTGGTCGCCAGCGCCCGGGCGCACGCGGACACGGTGGCCGAGCGGGCGTCCGCGATCGGGGTGCCCCCCGACGGGCGGGCCGCCACCGTCGCCAAGACCAGCGGCATCCACGAGATCGGGGACGGCTGGATCAAGGACGGCGACGTGGTGCGGGCGATGGTGGAGGCGCTGTCCGCGGTCATCGGCCGGATGCGGGAGCGGATCGTCGCGACCGCGGACCCGGACCCGGTCAGCCAGGACATCCTCATCGGTCTGACCGGTGACCTGGAAAAGCACCACTGGATGTTCCAGGCCGAGGCTCACTGACGGCGCGCGGCGCCCGCCGAAGGGGTCGCCCGGAGCCCTTGTCCGTCGAGCGCGCGGCGCCGTTCCCTCCGGGTGTGCGAGACCGTTCACGCGCCGGGTATGCCCCGGTGCGCCCTCCCGCCGGGCGGCGGGTCCCGTCTAGCGTCGGCCGGAGGAGGCAGCCATGGGGTGGCGTGACGTCACGGCCCGCGGGCGGGCCGGCCGGCATCCGCGGGTCGTACCGGGGCGCTGGATATCCGCGGCCGCCCTCGGGGGCGTGTGGTGGTGGGCCGCGGCCCGGCTGGTGCTGTGGCCGCAGTCGGCGGGGGTGGTCGAAGGAGCCGTCGTCGTGGGGGGCTGGGGGCTCAGCCTGCTGCCGGTGCACTGCGTTCCGTGGACGGACCGGGGGGACGGCATCTGCCGCCGCGTCCTGGCGCGAGCGGTCCGGGGGGTTCGTGAGTTTCGGGGGTTTCGGGGGGCGGATCGGGCGGCGGTCGTCAGGGCACGGCGACGCCGGCGTTCGGGTGGAGGATCTGGGCGGTCGTGAGGGGCGGGGGAGCCTAGGGCTCAGGGGCGTACGGGCTCAGGGGCGTACGGGCTCGGGCCGGGGCGATGGTGATGCCGTGCTGGCCGATCTTCGCGGCCGATCTCCGGGGCCGCTGTCCTGGCGGGCGGGACGACGGCGTCGTGGCCGGACGGCGGCGGTGTTGGCGGCGCCGTAGCGGAGCAGGCCGGGCGTTCCGGGGTCAGTCGGTGGCGTGGTGGCCCGGGCGGTCGGGCTGGCAGGTGGGGCACCAGTAGGTGACGCGTTCCTCGGTGGTGGGGTCCTGGGCGGCGGTGCGGACCGCCGTTCCGCAGCGCAGGCAGGGGCGGCCGGCCCGGCCGTAGACCCACAGCCGGCGGTCGGGGCGGGCGCTGGGGGTGGTGGTGC
>NZ_SDIG01000012.1:0-76989 GCF_004122755.1 Streptomyces sp. TM32 | reverse complement strand
GTGGGTCGGCGTGCGGGGCCGCGGGCGCGATGCGGTGCTCGGCACGTACTCGACGAGGCGCGCGGCGCGGGGCCCGGCGCGGCGGCGGTCGGCGTCGCGGGGCGCGGGGCGCGGGCGCTTGGAGGGCCGAGGGAACGCGCGGGGCGCGGCGGGCTGCCGCGCCCCTGGGGGCGGTTCAGGAGCCGGCGTTCTCCATGCGCTCGCGCAGGCTGCGCGGCCGCATGTCGGTCCAGACCTCGTCGACGTACGCGGCGCACTCGTCCTGCGTGCCCTCCTTGCCCACGGCTTGCCATCCGGCGGGGATCTCCAGGTCGGCCAGCCACAGCGAGTACTGGTCCTCGTCGTTGCGCAGCACCTGGTAGCGGGCGTTCTCGTCCATGTCGTGCTCTCCCATTGTTGGTTGCTTCACTGAATCGTTGGTTGCCTCACTGGGCGGTGCATCGTGCGGCTGCGCGGGCCGGGGCGGCCGGGAGGTCCGGTCCGGTTCGCCGGGCGGGCAGTCGACGACGTTCAGGGGGTCTCCGGCAGCCGGTGCGCGGAGGTGGGGCGGTGGACCGCCGTGGTGGGCGCGGTGCGCACCGACGGGGCCCGCCGCGCGAGGGGTGACCCGGCCGGTCTCCCCCGGGCTCACACGCTGTCCCGGGCGTGCTGGGCGATCCGGCGCAGCGCTTCGGCGAAGTCCTCGGCGACCGCCCGTACCGTCGCTTCCTCGTGTACGTCGGGGCGGTAGTGCCAGGTGAAGGCGAGCCGGCCAGCCTGCACCGCGCCGACCGCCTCCAGCAGATGGGAACCGCCGTCGCGCGGGTCGTGGTCCTGGCCGAAGGAGCCGTGCTCGGCGCGGACGAGTCCGCCGCCGGATCCGCCCGGCCGGGCGTCCCACTGGCCCAGGTAGTTGAACACCACCTGCCCGCGGCCGGTCCGCTCCAGACGCGCGCGCACCTCGGCGGGGCCGTGGGTGCGCAGGGCGCCGAAGCCGAGGCCGTTGCCGGGCACGGCGCGCAGCTGCCGCCGAACGGATTTGACCAGGGCGCGCCAGTCCCGCGACGGGCCGAGGTCCGCGGGGTCGGGCACGTGGAGGCCGACCGGATAGACGGTGGTGAACCAGCCGACCGTACGGGAGAGGTCGACGCCGTCCAGGATGTCCTCGCGGCCGTGTCCTTCCAGGTCCACGCAGACCCGGTCGCGGCCGGTCCAGCGCGCCAGCGCCAGGGCGAGCGCGGCCAGCAGGACGTCGTTGATGCGGGTGCGGTAGGCGGTGGGGGCCGCGCGCAGCAGCGCCGTGGTGTCCGTCTCGTCCAGCGTCACGGTCACCGTGCGGGCCGGCCGGGCGGGCGCGGCACCGTCGTGGTCGACCGGCAGCGGGGCGGGGGCCACGGCGTCCTCCCAGTAAGGGAGTTCGTGGTCCAGCCCCCCTTCGGCGACGTGCGCGGCCAGGCCGCGTGCCCAATCCCGGAAGGCGGTGGTCCGCTCGCCCAGGGTCACCGGCCGGCCCTGTGCGGCCTGCTGGTAGGCGGTCTCCAGGTCGTCCAGGACGATGCGCCAGGACACGCCGTCGATGACCAGGTGGTGGGCCACCAGGAAGAGGAAGGCGGGGCGGTCCGTGCCGCCGGTGAACAGCGCGGCCTTCAGCAGCGGGCCCTGGCCGATGTCGAAGTCCGAGTGGAGGTCGTCGGCGGCCTTCTCCATGGCCGCGTCGGCCTCGTCGGGCGACAGACCGGTCAGGTCGTGCCGGGTCAGCACGTGCGGGTCGGGGGACGGCGGCGGGTTGTGCTGGCGCCGGCGGCCGCCGTCCTCGGTGAACCGCATACGCAGCGCGTCGTGGTGGGTCAGGAGCGCGGCCAGGGCGGTCTCCAGAGCCGTGGGGTCGGGCTCGCCGTCCAGTTCGAGCAGCGCCGACTGGTTGAAGTGGTGCGGGTTGGCCCGGGGGGTGGCGAAGAACCAGTCCTGGATGGGGGTGAGCGGCAGGTCGCCGGTCACCGGGCCGCTGTCGGACCGGTCCGGTCCGGTGGTGACGACGCCGGCCAGTTCGGCCACCGTCTGGTGGGTGAACAGGTCCTTGGTGGCGAGGTGCAGTCCGGCCTGGCGCAGGCGGGAGACCACTTGCATGCTGAGGATCGAGTCCCCGCCGAGGTCGAAGAAGTTGTCCTCGGCCCCCACCGTGTCGAGCCCGAGGACATCGGCCCAGATCCGGGCGATCCGGCGTTCGGTGTCGGTGCGCGGCGCGACATGGGTGGCGGGGGCGGCGGACGCCGGCTCGGGATCGGGGAGGGCACGTCGGTCGGTCTTGCCGTTGGGCGTCAGCGGCAGTTCGGCCAGCGGGACGAACACCGACGGCACCATGTGCGGCGGGAGGCTCGCGGCCAGGAAGTCGCGCAGTGCCGGGACGGGCAGCGGCTCCGCGGTCCCGCCGGCCGGGACGACGTAGGCGACCAGGCGCCCGGGGCCGGCGTCCGCGCGGCCGGCCGGGCCGGTGGCGCGGACGGCGACCACGGCGTCACGTACCCGGGGGCTGCGCCGCAGCGCGCTCTCGATCTCGCCGGGCTCGATGCGGAAGCCGCGCACCTTGACCTGGTCGTCGGCGCGTCCGGCGTAGTGCAGTTCGCCGTCGGCACCCCAGCGCACCAGGTCGCCGGTGCGGTACATCCGGCTGCCCGGGGCGGCGAACGGGTCGGCGACGAAGCGGGCCGCGGTCAGTCCCGGGCGGCCCAGGTAGCCGCGGGCGAGCCCGGCACCGGCCACGTACAGCTCGCCGGTGACACCGACCGGTACGGGGCGCAGGGCGGCGTCCAGGACGTAGGCCCGGGTGTTGTCGACGGGGCGGCCGATGGGCGGCGCGCCCGCCTCCGGGACCAGCGGATCGGTCCAGGTGGCGACCACGGTGGCCTCGGTGGGGCCATAGGAGTTGATCATGCGGCGGCCCGGCGCCCAGCGCGCCACGAGATCGGCGGGGCAGGCCTCGGCGCCGACGATCAGGGTGCGCAGGTCCGGCAGGGTGTCGGCCGCTTCGGGCGGCACGGTGGCCAGCGCCGCGGGCGGGATCAGGGCGTGGGTGATCCGCTGCTCGGCGAGCACCTGGGCGAGGCGTTCGCCGAGCAGCGGCCCCTCCTCCCCCGCGATCAGTGTCGCCCCCGCGAGCAGGGAAATGCTCAGCTCCAGGAAGGAGGCGTCGAAGCTGGGCGAGGCGAACTGGAGGACCCGGTCGCCGGGTTGGACGTCGTAGCGGGCCGCGGCGGCCGCGGCGAAGCCGGCCAGTCCGGCGTGCGTGACGACCACCGCCTTGGGGGTGCCGGTCGAGCCGGAGGTGTAGATGACGTACGCGGGGTGGCCGGTCCGCAGCGGCGCGAGGCGGTCCTGGTCGGTGGGCGCGGCGGCCGGACCGTCCGCGCACCAGATGGCCTCCGGGTCGTCGAGGATCACGGCTGCCGCGGAGTCGCGCACCATGAACTCCCGCCGCTCGGCCGGGTAGGCCGGGTCGACGGGCAGGAACGCGCCGCCGGCCTTCGCCACGGCCAGTTGTGCCACGGCCATCTCCGCCGAGCGGGGCAGGGCCAGGGCCACCAGGCGCTCGGGGCCGACGCCTTGGGCAATGAGCCGGTGCGCCAGCCGGTTGGCCGCGCTCTCCAGCTCGGCGAAGGTCAGCTCGCGCGCGCCCTGCACGAGGGCCACCGCGTCGGGTGTCCGGTCCGCCTGCCGCCGGAAGAGCTCGGGCAGGGTGGCCGGGGGTACCGGGCGGACGGCGCCCTGCCGGTCGGTGAGCAGGCGCCGCAGTGCGTCGGCGGGTGCCAGGGGCAGGGCGCCGAGCGGGCGGTGCGGGTCGTCGGCGATGCCGGTCAGCAGGGTGGTGAGCTGGTCTGCCATCCTGCGGGCGGTGGCGGTGTCGAAGAGGTCGGTGTTGTAGGTGAGCAGGCCGTGCAGGGCACCGGAGGCCGTCTCGGCGAACTCCAGGGTGAGGTCGAAGGCGGCGTCGTCGCGGTCCGCTTCGATGTCGCTCACCTGGAGGCCGGGCAGGTCCATCGGCTCGCCGGGCGCGTTCTGGAGCACCACCATGGCCTGGAAGAGCGGGGTGCGGCTGGTGTCCCGGGCCGGCTGGACCTCGTCCACGACCTGCTCGAACGGCACGTCCTGGTGCGCGAAGGCGTCCAGCACGGTGTCGCGGACGTCCGCCAGGAACGCGGGGAAGTCCTGTGCGGGGTCGACCGTCGACCGCAGGACCAGGGTGTTGACGAAGAAGCCGATCAGCCGCTGGGTCTCGATGCGGTCGCGGCCCGAGGTCACGGTGCCGACCGCGATGTCCTGCTGGCCGGACAGCCGCGCGAAGAGGGCCTGGGCCGCGGCGACCAGCGTCATGAACAGGGTGGTCCTCCGGGTCCGGCCGAACTCCTTCAGACGGTGGGCCGTCTCCGGCGGCAGGACGAGCCCCTCGGTCGCGCCGCTCCTGGTCTGCACGGGCGGGCGCGGCCGGTCGGCGGGCAGCTGGAGCGGCTCGACCCCGGTCAACTGCTCCTTCCAGTAAAGGAGTTGGTCTTCGGCAGCCCGGCCGGTGCGTGCCGTCCGCTGCCGGTGCGCGACATCGGCGTACTGCACCGGCAGCGGCGGCAGCTCGGGGGGCGTGCCGTGCAGCGCGGCCCGGTAGAGGTGCGACAGGTCGCCGGTGAGCACGCCGGTCGACCAGCCGTCGGTGATGATGTGATGGAGCGTCAGGGTCAGTACGTGGTGGTCGTCCGCGAGCCGGACCAGTCCGGCGCGCAGCAGGGGGCCGCGGCGCAGGTCGAAGGGGCGGGTGCGCTCCTCGGCCAGCAGCCGGTCCAGCGCGGCCGTGCGGTCGGCGGCGGGCAGGGACGACAGGTCGCGCAGCGGCAGCGGGACCTCCCGGGGCTCGTGGACGATCTGGACGCCCTGGCCGTCCACGCTGTCGAAGGTGGTCCGCAGCGTCTCGTGCCGGGCCGCCAGCGCCGTCAGGGCGGTGGCGAGCGCGGCGGTGTCGAGCCGGCCGCGCAGCCGCAGGGCGAGCGGGGTGAGGTACTCGGTGCTCTCCGGCGTGAACGCGTCGAGGAACCAGAGGCGTTGCTGGGCGAAGGACAGCGGCAGCGGGGCGTCCCGGTCCACCGGGGTACGGGCGCCGTCCCCCTCGGCGGGTTCCTCCCCCGCGGTGAGCAGCGCGGCGAGGGCGGCCGGGGTCGGGTGGGTGAACACGGCCCGCGGGGTCAGCTCGGTGCCGAACGCCTCGGCCAGCCGGGAGGCGAGCCGGATGCTGAGGATCGAGTCGCCGCCCAGCGCGAAGAAATCGTCCGCGACCCCGACCCGTGCCACGCCGAGCACCTCGGCCCAGACCTGAACCGTGCGGCGTTCGGCCTCGGTGCGCGGGGCGACCGGCTCCGGCCGGTCCGTGCCGGCGGCCGGCACGGGCAGCGCCGCGCGGTCCACCTTGCCGTTGCCGCTCAGCGGCAGCTCGGCCAGCGGTACGAACGCCGCCGGGACGAGGTAGTCGGGCAGGGTGTCGCGGGCGTACCCGCGCAGCTCCTCGGTGTCGAGCCCGTCGTGGCCCACCACATAGGCGACCAGGTGCTTGGTTCCGGGCCGCTGCTCGCGGGCCACGACGGCCACGTCCGCGACGCCCGGGTGGGCGGCCAGTGCCGCCTCCACCTCTCCGGGCTCGACGCGGAAGCCCCGGATCTTGACCTGGTCGTCGGCGCGGCCGAGGAACTCCACGGTGCCGTCCGGCCGCCGGCGGGCGAGGTCCCCGGTGCGGTACATCCGGGCGCCGGGCGGCCCGGACGGATCCGCGACGAAGCGCTCCGCGGTGGCCCCGGGGCGGCCGAGGTAGCCGCGGGCCACCCCCTCGCCGGCCAGGCAGAGTTCGCCCGCGGTGCCCGGCGGCACCGGGCGCATCCGGGCGTCGAGGATGTGGACGCGCATGTCGTCCAGCGGGCGGCCGATCGGCACCGTGGCGGGGACCGCGGCGGCGTCGGTCATCGCGAAGGACGTCGCGAAGGTCGTGGTCTCGGTCGGGCCGTAGCCGTCCACGACGGTCAGGTCCGGGCAGGCGGACAGCGCCCGGCGCACGGCGACGGCCGGCACCACGTCGCCGCCGGTCCACACCTGGCGCAGCCCAGCGAAGCAGTCCGGCGCGTCCTGGGACAGCAGCCGGAACAGCCCGGCCGTCAGCCACAGCGCCGTCAGCTCTCCCCCGGCGGCCAGTCGCCGCAGCAGGGCCGCGTCCACCGGGCCGGGCGGTGCGACCACGATCCGGCCGCCGTTCAGCAGTGGCGCCCAGACCTCGAAGGTGGCGGCGTCGAAGGCCACCGGCGAGTGCAGCAGCACCCGGGCGACGTCGGGGCCGGCGAACCGGCTGTCGGTGGCGAGCGCCGCCACGTCCCGGTGGCGCACCCCGACGGCCTTCGGGGTGCCGGTCGACCCGGAGGTGAACATCACGTACGCCAGCCGGTCCGGGTCGGCGGGCGGCAGCGCCCGCTCCGGCGCCGGGGTGGCGGTCCGCGCGGCGGTGACCTCCTCGGCGGTCAAGTGGGTGGTCACTCCCGCCTGGTCGAGCAGCATCCGGCGGCGTTCCTCGGGGGCCCGGCCGTCCACGGGCAGATAGGCGCCGCCCGCCTTGAGCACCGCCAGCTGGGCGACCACGAGCGCGGCCGAGCGGTCCATGAGCAGGGCGACCCGGTCCTCGGGGGCCAGGCCGTAGGCCAGCAGCCGGTGGGCCACCCGGTCCGACCAGTCGGCGAGTTGACGGTAGGTCAGCTCGGTGCCCTCGGCGTCGGTGAGCGCGGGCGCGTCCGGGGTGCGGCGCACCTGTGCGGCGAACCGGTCCACCGGCGAGCCGGCCGGGACGTGCCGCGCGGGGGTGTTCCACCGGCGCAGTACCGCGCGGTCGGCGTCGGTGAGCAGGCCGAGGTCGTCCAGGCGCCGGTCGGCGCCGTCGGCGACCGCGGTCAGCAGGGTCTCCAGGCGGTCCGCGGCCCGCTCCACCGTCTCCCGGTCGAACAGCGTCCCGTCGTAGGCGAGGTCGAAGCCGAGGCGGTCGTCGAGGTAGGCGCGCAGGCACAGCGGGAAGGTGGTGGCGTCCTCGGCGCGCACGTCCTGGATGCGGATGCCCGCACCGGTGGTGGCGGCCTCGTCGAACGGGTAGTTCTCGAAGACCACCATGCTGTCGAACAGCGCCTCGCCCGCGGGGAGTTCGCTGAGGGACCGGATGCGGGCGAGCGAGACGAAGTCGAAGCGCCGGGAGTCGCTCTGCTGCTCCTGGAGGCCGCGCAGCCAGGGCAGCACGCCCTGGGTCCCGTCGATCACGGCACGCGTCGGGACGGTGTTGATGAACATGCCGACCATGGACTCCACCCCCGGCAGTTCGGCCGGGCGGCCGGAGACCGTGGTGCCGAACACCACGTCCTGGAGGCCGCTGTAGCGGGCCAGCAGCAGCGCCCAGGCGCCCTGGACCACGGTGTTGACGGTCAGTCCGCTCCGCCGGGCCGTGGT
The DNA here is from genome assembly GCF_004122755.1 of Streptomyces sp. TM32. Taxonomy (NCBI): domain Bacteria; kingdom Bacillati; phylum Actinomycetota; class Actinomycetes; order Kitasatosporales; family Streptomycetaceae; genus Streptomyces; species Streptomyces sp. TM32. The sequence continues at coordinate 69,504 of NZ_SDIG01000012.1, read as the reverse complement.
GCGCAGCCGCTCGGAGACCTCGGGGGTGAGGTCCAGGTGCACCAGGGCGCCCGAGCGGGCTCGGTGCGCCTCGACGGGCTGCCGGTCGTAGGGCAGCGGGGTGCGGGCGGTGAACCCGGCGAGGGTGTCCGCCCAGTGCCGCTCGGCCTCCTCCTCGTCCTGTTCGGCCAGCCAGTGCAGGAAGTCCCGGAACGGGCGGCGGGCCGGCGGCCGGACGGTACGGCCCTCGACGGTCGCCGCGTACTGCGCGCACACGTCGGCGAAGACCGCGCCGGTGCTCCAGCCGTCGAGCATCAGGTGGTGCGAGGACCACACCAGCACGATCTCGTCGCCGGGCAGCGCCGCCACCGCGATCCGGCTCAGCGGTGCGCGGGTGAGGTCCAGGCCGGCCGCCCGGTCCTCCGCGAGCAGCTCCGCCAGCGCGCGGTCGCGCTCGTCGGGGGTCAGGGTCCGCCAGTCGTGGTGGGTGACGGGCAGGGCGGCATGGCGGTGGACGACCTGTACGGGGTGGGGCAGGCCCTGCCAGTGGACGCTGCTGCGCAGCGCCGGGGTGTGGTCGGCGACGGTCTGCCAGGCCGCGGCGAACACCTGCGGGTCGGCGACCCCGGCGATCCGCAGGGTCATCTGGTCGAAGTAGGCGCCTGCCTCGTCGACCAGCCCGTGGAAGAGCATGCCGGCCTGCAGCGGGGTGAGCCGGTGGATGTCCGCGACATGGTGTCCGTCGCCCGCGACCAGGTCCACCTGGTGCTGGTCGAGCCCGGCGAGCGGGAAGTCGGACGGGGTGCGGCCGCCGGTGTCCGGCCGGGCGCAGTGCGCGACGATCTCGCCCAGCGCCGCGGCGGTGTCCTCGGCGAGGCGGCGCACGGTGGACTCGTCGTAGCGCGCGGGCGAGTAGGTCCAGCCGAGTTCGAGCCGGCCGTCCTGGACGACGCCCGTCACGTCGAGCAGGTAGCTGCGCTCCTCGTCGGGGTCGGTGTCCGCGCCGGCCGGCGGCAGGGCGGCGCGGTAGAGTCCGCCGCCGTCCGGCTCGGTAGCGGACGCCACGTCCCACTGGCCGTGGTAGTTGAAGCCGATCCGGGGCGCCGGCGCGTCGTGCAGCGGGCCCGGCCCGGCGAGGTGGCGCAGCGCGCCGTAGCTCAGACCGCGCAGCGGGACGGCGCGCAGCTGCTCCTTGACGGACCGTACGGTCTCGCGCCAGTCCGCGTCGGGGGCGACGGTCAGGGCGAGCGGGAATTCGGCGGTGAACCAGCCGACGGTGCGCGACAGGTCCAGGTCGTCGAAGAGGTCCTCGCGGCCGTGTCCCTCGACGCCGAGGAGCACGGTGTCCTGGCCGCTCCAGCGGGCCAGGGTGCGGCCGAGGGCGCTCAGCAGGACATCGTTGACCTGGGTGCGGTAGACGTCGGGGACCTGGCGCAGCAGGGCGTCGGTCTCGGTGCGGCCCAGGCGGACGGTGAGGGTGGCGGCCTCGCCGTGGGTGTTGCTGCCCTCCCGGTCGGTGGGGAGGTCGGCGGGGGCGGCGCAGGTGCGGGTCCAGTACGCCAGGTCGCCGTCGAGGGCGCCGGAGCGGGTGTGCTGCTCCAGGCGGGCCGCCCAGTGTCCGTAGCCGCTGCTCGCCGGGGGCAGACCGGCCGGCCGGCCGGCGGCGACGTTGCGGCAGGCGGTTTCCAGGTCGCCGAGCAGGATGCGCCAGGACACCCCGTCGACCACCAAATGGTGGACGGTGAGCAGGAGTTGGGCGGGGCGGTCGGGTCCGTGGTCGAAGTACAGCACCCGTACGACCCGGCCCTCGGTGGGGTCGAGGGCGGTCTGCGCGGCGGTGGCCGCGCGCTGGACGGCTGCCTCCTGGGCCGGCTCGTCGAGTCCGGTCAGGTCGTGACGGGTGAAGACCTCGCCGGGGGCGGTGGGCAACACGTCCTGGTGCCAGGCGCCGTCGGTGCGGCGGAAACGGGTGCGCAGCGCCTCGTGGTGGGCGACCAGGGCATCGACCGCCTGCCGCAGCGCCGCTTCCGTGCTGTCCGGGGCCAGTTCCAGCCGGTGGGTCATGGAAAAGCGCAGCGCGTCGCCGGGCCGTCGCCCGTCGAGGTACCAGTGCTGGATGGGGGTGAGCGGGGCCGGTCCGGCCGGGGCCGGTCCGGCGTCGGCGGGCGGCGGGGTCACGGCGTCGGTGCACAGGGCGAGTTCCGCGATGGTCTGGTGGCGGAAGACGTCCTTGGAGGTGAGGGCGAGACCGGCGCGGCGGGCCCGGGAGACGATCTGGATGCTGAGGATCGAGTCGCCGCCGAGGGCGAAGAAGTTGTCCTCGACGCCGACGCGGGGAACGCCGAGCACCTCCGCCCAGATGCCCGCGAGGCAGGTCTCGGTGTCGTTGCGCGGGGCCACGTGGCGCGTCGCGGTGTCCGGCTGGGCCGGAGGCGCGGGCAGGGCGCGCCGGTCGGTCTTGCCGCTGCTGGTCCGCGGCACCCGCTCCAGCGCGACGAACGCCGCGGGGACCATGTAGTCCGGCAGCGTGCGGCGCAGCCGGACCCGCAGTTCCTCGGCCGGGGGTGTCCGTTCCCCGGCGGGGACCACGTAGGCCACCAGCCGCGCCCGGCCGTCGTGTTCCCGCGCCACCACCACGGTGTCCGCGACCTCGGGGTGGTCCAGGAGGGCCGCCTCGATCTCACCGGGCTCGATGCGGTGGCCGCGGATCTTGACCTGTTCGTCGGTGCGCCCCAGGAACTCCAGCAACCCCTGCGCGTCGTGGCGGGCGCGGTCGCCGGTGCGGTACATGCGGGTGCCGGGCGGGCCGAACGGGTCGGCGACGAAGCGCCCGGCGGTGAGGCCGGGGCGCCCCCGGTAGCCGCGGGCGACCTGGGCACCGGCCAGATACAGCTCGCCCGGTACCCCGGCCGGCACCGGTTGCAGCCGCCCGTCGAGCACATAGGCGCGCAGGTTGCGGCCCGGCCGGCCGATGACGGGCCGCTCGGGGTGGTCGGTGAAGCGGCCGTAGACGGCGTCGACGGTGCACTCGGTGGGGCCGTAGACGTTGTACGCGGTGAGGCCGTCGGTCTCCCGCAGCTCCCGCCACAGCGGCGTGCCGATGGCCTCACCGCCCACCATGACGAGGCGCGGACGGTGGCCCTCGCCGGTGAACAGTCCGGCGGCCATCAGCTCGTGCAGGAAGGTCGGTGTCACATCGATGCCGTCCAGGCGGTGTGCGGCGATCTGCGCGACGAACGCGGCCGGGTCCAGGCGTACCTCGTCGTCGACGAGGTGGACCTGCTGACCCAGCGCCAGCAGCAGCGGGCCTTCCCACGAGGTGTCGAAGGAGAAGGCGGCGCTGAGCGCGAAGCGCAGCCGGCCTCCTTCGGTGGTGTGCGGGGCCACGAGCCCGGCCCGATGGTCGTGGCAGAGGTTGACCAGCTGGCGGTGTTCGACGGCGACGCCCTTGGGCCTGCCGGTGGAGCCGGAGGTGTAGTTGAGGTATGCGGTGTGGGCGCCGCACAGCGGCGCGATCCGGTCGGCGTCGGTGGGGTTGTGGGTGGGCAGCCCGTCCAGCGGGGCGTCGCGCAGCGTGTCGGGGGTCACGACGGTCTGCGGCGCGGCGTCCGCGAGCAGGAACGCGAGGCGTTCCTCGGGCAGTTCGGGGTCGAGGGAGAGCTGGGTGCCGCCCGCCTTGAGGACGGCGAGGAGCGCCACCATCATGTCCGAGGTGCGCGGCAGCCGGACGGCGATCACCCGCTCCGGGCCGGCGCCGAGGCCGATGAGGTGGTGGGCCAGCCGGTTGGCGCGGGTGTTGAGGGTGGCGAAGTCGAAGGTGGCGTCCCGGGCCACCAGGGCGGTGGCGTGCGGGGTGCGGGCGGCCTGAGCCTCGAACAGCTCGGTGAAGGTGGTGTCCGGTACGGGCAGCAGCTCGCCCTGCCACTCCTCCAGTACCTGCCGGCGTTCCGGGGCGGACAGCAGCGGCAGTTCGCCCACCGTCCGTCCGGGGTCGTCCGCGACCGCCTCCAGCAGCAGCCGCAGCCGGCCGGTCATCCGCTGGACGGTGTCCGCGTCGAAGAGGTCGGTGTTGTACTCCACGAACGCGGTGAGGCCGCCGTCGCGCTCGACGAAGTCGAAGCCGAGGTCGAAGGAGGCATGGCGGACCGGCGGCTGGACGGCCTCGACGTCGAGGCCGTCCAGCCGCGGGGCCTCGCCGCCCAGGTTGTGCAGCGCGACCATGACCTGGAACAGGGGGGTGCGGCTGGTGTCCCGCTCCGGCTGGAGGACGTCCACGAGCCGTTCGAAGGACACGTCCTGGTGGGCGAACGCGTCCAGCACGGTGCTGCGCACGTCCTTCAGCAGGGCGCTGAACGAGCGGTCCGCGGGGACCCGGCCGCGCAGCACCAGGGTGTTCACGAACATCCCGACCAGGTGCTCCAGTTCGGGGCGTTCGCGTCCGGAGGCCACGGTGCCGACCGCGATGTCCTCCTGGCCGGACCAGCGGGCGAGGAGCACCTGGCAGGCCGCGAGCAGCGTCATGTAGAGGGTGGCGTCGGCGCCGCGGCCGGTCTCCCGCAGCCGCTCGGTCAATTCGGCGGGCAGCGCGAACTCCAGCAGCGCGCCGTTCTTGCTGCGGACGGCGGGCCGCGGCCGGTCGGTCGGCAGCTCCAGCGGGGCGACACCGTCCAACTGGGTCTTCCAGTAGGCGAGTTGCTCCTCCGCCCGCCCGGTCCGCGCGCGCTGCCAGACCGCGTAGTCGGCGTACTGGACGGGCAGCGGGGGCAGGTCCGGGCGGCGCTCGTGCCGGGCCGCCGCGTACAGCTCGCCCAGGTCCCGGCCGAGCACCGCAGTGGACCAGCCGTCGGTGACGATGTGGTGCATGGCCAGGGTCAGTACGTGCTCGTCGGCGCCGAGGCGGATCAGTCGGGTGCGCAGCAGCGGCCCGGTGGCCAGGTCGAAGGGGGTGGCGCCGTCACGTGCCAGCAGATCGTCGAGCGCGCCGTCGCGGTCCTGCGGCGGGAGGGCCGACAGGTCGTGCAGCGGCAGGTCCACCGGAGCGGGGGCATGTACCTGCTGGTGGGCGAGGCCGTCCTGTTCGGCGAAGGTGGTGCGCAGCGATTCGTGCCGGGCCACCAGGGCGTCCAGGGCGGTGCGCAGCGCGGCCTCGTCGAGGTGGCCGCCCAGGCGCAGTACGAAGAAGGTCAGGTACTCGGTGCTGTCCGGCTCGAAGCGGTCCAGGAACCACAGGCGTTGCTGGGCGAAGGACAGCGGCACCGCGGCGGCGCGGTCGGCCACCGGTATCGCGTCGGCCGGCACCGGGCGGTCCGTGGTACTCGCGGACGCCGCCGGGCCGGGCAGGGCGGCGGCGAGCGCGGACACCGTCGGCCGGGTGAACAGCAGCCGGGGCGAGACCTCGGCGCCGAGGGCGGCGCGCAGCCGGGAGGTGACGCGGATGGCGAGGATCGAGTCGCCGCCCAGCGCGAAGAAGTTGTCCTCCGCGCCCACGTCCCCGGCGTCCAGCACCTCGGCCCACACCTGGGCGACGAGGCGCTCCGCCTCGGTGCGCGGGGCGGTGCGGTCCGCGCCGGCGGCGTAGCCGTCCGGGCCGGGGGCGGGCAGCGCCCGGCGGTCGAGCTTGCCGTTGACGGTCAGCGGCAGCGCGTCCAGGGGGACATAGGCGGCGGGCACCATGTGCGCGGGCAGGGTGCGCGCCAGGTGGGCACGGAGTGCGGCCGCGGGCGGCGGGGCGTCCTGGCCCGCGCCCACGACGTGGGCGACCAGCCGCCGCACGCCGGGAGTGTCCTCGCGGACGTCCACCACGGCCGCACCGATGCCGGGGTGGGAGTGCAACGCGGCCTCGATCTCGCCGAGTTCGATGCGGAACCCGCGGATCTTGACCTGTTGGTCGGCGCGGCCGAGGTACTCCAGGGTGCCGTCGGGCCGCCACCGGGCCCGGTCGCCGGTGCGGTACATCCGGGTGCCGGGCGGGCCGAAGGGGTTGGCGACGAACCGCGCGGCGGTCAGGCCGGGGCGGCGCAGATAGCCGCGGGCCAGGCCCTCTCCCGCGACGTACAGCTCGCCGACGGCGCCGTGCGGCACCGGGGCGAGGTCGCCGTCGAGGACATGGACGCGCAGGTCGGGCAGGCCGGAGCCGATGGCGCTGGCGGTGGCGCCGGTCACGGTGGCGCGGTCGAGCGGGGCGTAGGAGACGTGCACGGTGGTCTCGGTGATCCCGTACATGTTGACCAGGGCGGGTGCGGTGTCGGGGTGCCGCTCGTACCAGTCGGCCAGCCGTGCCAGGTCCAGTGCCTCGCCGCCGAAGATCACCTTTCGCAGGCGCAGGCGGGCGCCGAGGTCGGGGTGTTCGGCGTCCGCGCGCATCAGGGGGTAGAACGCGGACGGCGTCTGGTTGAGCACCGTGACCCGTTCGTCCGCCAGCAGGCGCAGGAACTCCTCGGGGGCCCGGGCGGTGTCGTGCGGGACGACGACGAGCCGGCCGCCGTGCAGCAGCGCGCCCCAGATCTCCCAGACGGAGAAGTCGAAGGCGTAGGAGTGGAAGAGCGTCCACACGTCGTGCTCGTCGAAGCCGAACCAGTGGCGGGTGCGGGAGAACAGCCGCACCACGTTGGCGTGCGGGACGACCACGCCCTTGGGCAGGCCGGTGGAGCCCGAGGTGTAGATGACGTAGGCGGGCGACTCCGGCAACGGACTGCGGGGCGTTTCCGGGCCGGTGGCGGGGCGTGCGGCCAGGTCGTCGCGGACCGCGGGCACGTCGAGCAGCAGCCGGGGGACGTCCGTACCGGGGAGCCGCCCGGCGACGGCGGTGGTGGTCACCAGCAGAGCCGGGCTGGCGTCGGTGAGCAGCCGGTCGACGCGGCCGCCGGGCAGCTCGGGGTCGACGGGGAGGTAGGCGGCGCCGGTCTTCAGCACCGCCACGATCGCCACGATCAGGTCCGCCGAGCGGGGCAGGGCGAGCGCCACGAAGCGCTCGGGGCCGGCGCCGTACTCGGCCAGCCGGTGGGCCAGCCGGCCCGCCCGCGCGTCGAGTTCGGCGTACGAGAGAGTGATGCCGGCGCAGGTCACGGCGGTGGCGTCGGGGGTACGGGCGGCCTGCGACGCGAAGAGGTCCACCAGGGTCGCCTCGGGGCGGCCGTGCTCGGTGCCGTTCCAGTCGACCAGCATCCGGCGGCGTTCCTCGGCCGTCGTCCACGCCAGCTCGCGCAGCGGGCGGTCCAGGTCGGTGGCGATCTCCGCGAGCAGCAGGCCCAGCCGGTCGGCGAGCGCGCGGATGGTGGCAGGATCGAAGAGGTCGGGGTCGTAGGCGAGGTCGAAGCCGAGGCGGTCGCTGTGGTGGGCGCGCAGCACCAGGGGGAAGTTGGTCGCGTCCCGGGAGGTGACCTGCGCGAGGCGCACCCCGGCGCCGGAGGTCCGGGCCTCGTCGAAGGGGTAGTTCTCGAAGGCGACCATGCTGTCGAACAGCGCGGTGCCGGCCGGTACGTCGCTGAACGAGGCGAGCTGCGCCAGCGAGACGGCCTCGAAGCGCCGGGACTCGGACTGGGCGTCCTGGAGCTCTTGCAGCCAGCCGGCGGCGGTACGGTGCCCGTCGACCCGTACCCGGGTGGGCAGGGTGTTGATGAACATCCCCACCATCGACTCGACGCCGTGCAGGGTGTCCGGCCGGCCGGACACGGTGGTGCCGAACACCACGTCCGGCTCGCCGCTGTAGCGGGCCAGCAGCAGTGCCCAGGCGCCCTGCACCACGGTATTGAGGGTCAGTCCGCCGCGCCGGGCGGTGCGCAGCAGTTCCGCGGAGCGCTCGACGGGCAGGCTCACCGTCAGCACCTCGGCGGAGCGGGCCCGGTGGGCCTCCCGGGGCGGGCGGTCGCAGGGCAGCGGCGTCGGGGTGGCGAAGCCGGCGAGGACGGCGCGCCAGTGTTCTTCGGCCGCGCGGTCGTCCCGGCCGGACAGCCAGCGGACGTAGTCGCCGAAGGGACGGCGGGCGGGCGGCGCCGGTTCGCGGCCGGCGACGAGCGCGGCGTACTCCTCGCAGACCTCGGTCAGCACCTGGGCCAGGCTCCAGCCGTCCAGGATCAGGTGGTGCGAGGTCCACAGCAGCCGCAGCGCGTCGCCGGGCAGCTGGATCAGGGTGAGCCGCATGAGCGGTGGGGTGCCGAGGTCCAGGCCGCGCGCCAGGTCCTCGGCCTGGAGCCGGGCGAGTCGGTCCGTGCGCCACTCCTCGTCCCGTGCGCGCCAGTCGAGGTGTGCGACCGGCACGGTCGCCCGGCGGTGCACGAGTTGGAGCGGTACGGGCACGCCCTCCCAGACGACCGAGGTGCGCAGCACCGGCGTCCGGTCGGCCACCCGCTGCCAGGCCCGGGCGAACGCCCGCGGGTCGGCCACCCCGTCCAGCAGCAGGGTGGCCTGGTCGAGGTAGACGTCGTCCGCGCCGCCCACCAGGCGGTGGAAGAGCATGCCTTCCTGGAGCGGGGTCAGCGGATAGATGTCCTCGACGGCGCGCCCGTCCCCGGCCAGCCGGTCCACGCCGGCCTGGTCTAGGCGGGCCAGCGGGAAGTCGGAGGGGGTGCGGCCGCCGGCGTCCGGCCGGGCGCAGTGGGCGACGAGGGCGGTCAGCGCCTGGACCGTGCCGTCCGCCAGGTTCCGGACGGTGCGCTCGTCGTGCACCTGGTCGCTGTAGTGCCAGGTGATCTCCAGGACGCCGTCGGCCACCACGGCCGAGATGTCCAGCAGGTGGTCGAGGACCTCCTCGGCGGCCAGGTCGCGGCCGGGAGCCTCGCCGGCGGGGGTGAAGTCGCCGTCGTGCGCGCTCTCCCACTGGCCGTGGTAGTTGAAGCAGACCTGGGGCAACGGCACTGCGCGCAGGGCGCCGGCGGCCGGATCGGGCGAGCCCAGGCGGGCGAGTGCCTCGTAGCCGAGGCCGTGCCGGGGGACGGCGCGCAGCCGTTCCTTGACCGCCTTGAGCGTGGCGCCCCAGTCCGGGGCGTGCGGCGGGCCGGCCAGGGTGAGCGTGACGGGGTACTGGGTGGTGAACCAGCCGACGGTCCGGGACAGGTCGGCACCGTCGCCTGCCGCCTCGGCGGGGTCGCCGAAGGCCGCACCGGTGTCGTGGAGGTCCTCGCGGCCGTGCCCCTCCAGGGCCACCGTCACCCGGTCCGTGCCCGCCCAGTCGGCGAGCACCCGGCCGACCGCGCTGAGCAGCACGTCGTTGATCCGGGTCCGGTACACGCCGGGCACCCGGCGCAGCAGGGCCTCGGTGGTGTCGCGGTCGACGCGCGCGCGGACGGTGCGGGCGGACCCGGCGAGCGGGGTGCCGGGGCGGTCGACCGGCAGCGGGGTGCGTGCCGCCTCGCTCTCGGTGCGCCAGTACGCCAGGTCGTCGTCCAGGCCGCCGTCCCGTACGTGGCGGGACAGGGCGGTGGCCCAGGTGGTGAACGGCGTGGTGGTGGGCTCCAGTTGGACCGGTTCGCCGGCGGCGGCCTGGTGATAGGCGCGCTCCAGGTCGGCGAGGAGGATGCGCCAGGAGACGCTGTCCACCGCGAGGTGATGGGCCGTCAGGAAGAGCTGTGGACGGTCGCCGGGGTCCGGCGGGAACAGGACGGCGCGCAGCAGCGTCCCGGTGGCGAGGTCGAGGGCCGCGCGGGCGGCGTCGGCCGCCTCGGTCCGCGCGGCGTCCCGTGCGGTGGCGGTGGCTCCGGACGGGGTGTGCCGGGTCAGCAGGCCGGGGGCCATGGGGGCCCCGGGGTGCTGGCGCCAGGTGTCGCCGGTGCGGACGAAGCGGGTGCGCAGCGCCGGATGGTGGGCGGCCACGGCGTGCAGGGCCCGCTCCAGGGCGTCCTGGTCGAGGTCGCGGGGCAGGTCGAGCAGCATCGACATGGTGAAGTGCCGCAGCGGTCCGTGGGTCGCGAAGAACCACTCCTGGATGGGGGTGAGCGGGGCCGGTCCGGTCTCGTCCGGCTGCCGGGGCGCGGGGGCCGGGGCGCCGCGCAGGTCCACGGCGGCGGCCAGTTCGGCGACGGTCTGGTGCTGGAAGACGTCCCGGGAGGTGAGGTGCAGGCCGGCGGCGCGGGCCCGGGAGACCGCCTGGATGCTGAGGATCGAGTCGCCGCCCAGCTCGAAGAAGTTGTCGTCGGCGCCCACCTGCGCGACGCCGAGCACCGCGGACCAGATCCCGGCCAGCGTCCGCTCGGCAGGGGTGCGCGGCGCCAGGAACTCCCGCTCGCGCGCGGCCGCGTCGAGGTCGGGGGCGGGCAGCGCGCGGCGGTCCAGCTTGCCGCTGCTGTTCAGCGGCAGGACGTCGAGGACGACGAAGGAGGCGGGGACCATGTGGCCGGGCAGGGTGCCCTGGAGGGCGGCGCGCAGCTCGGCGGCGGCGGGCGGCGCGGCCTCGGCGGCGGGGGTCACGTAGGCGGCGAGCCGGGCGTGGCCGCGCGCGTCGTCGACGGCGACGACGGCCGCCTCGGCGACGGCCGGCAGCGCCCGCAGAGCCGCCTCGATCTCGCCGGGTTCGATGCGGTGGCCGCGGATCTTGACCTGGTCGTCGGCGCGGCCGAGGTAGTCGAGCCGTCCGTCGGCCGTCCAGCGGGCGAGGTCGCCGGTGCGGTACATCCGGCTGCCGGGGGGACCGAACGGGTCCGCCACGAACCGCGCGGCGGTCAGTCCGGGGCGGTGCAGATAGCCGCGCGCGACCTGGTCGCCCGCCAGGTAGAGCTCGCCGCCGACGCCGGGCGGCACCGGCTGGAGCCGGTGGTCGAGCACATGGGCGCGGACGTTGGCCAGCGGCCGCCCCACCACGGGCCGCCCGGTGCCGTCGATGCGGCAGGCCAGCGCGTCGACGGTGCACTCGGTGGGGCCGTAGAAGTTGTACGCGGCGACGTCGGGCAGCGCGGACAGCTCCCGCCACAGGTCCGGGCCGACCGCCTCGCCGCCCAGCATCAGCACCCGGGGGTGGTGGCGGGGGTCGGTGAGCAGTCCGGCAGGCAAGAGCTGGCGCAGGTAGGAAGGGGTCAGGTCGAGGAAGTCGATGCGGTGGGCGACGGCGTACTCGACCAGCGCGGCCGGGTCGAGCCGGGTCGCCTCGTCGACCAGGTGCAGCGGGTGGCCGTCGGCCATCAGCAGCACGCCCTCCAGCGAGGTGTCGAAGGAGAACGACGCGGTCAAGGCCACCCGCAGCGGGCCGCCACCGGCCGCGGCGACGAAGCCGTCGCGGTGGCCGGCGAGCAGGTTCATCAGGGACCGGTGGGCCACGGCCACCCCCTTGGGGCGGCCGGTGGAGCCGGAGGTGTAGATCACGTAGGCGGTGTGGCCGGGGAGCAGCGGGGCGCGGCGGTCGGCGTCGGTGGGGTCGGTCGCGGGCGCCGACGCGGGCACCTCGCGCAGCGCCGCCTCGTCGAGCACCAGCATCGGCCGCGCGTCCGCCAGCAGGAAGCGCAGCCGCTCCGTGGGCAGTTCGGGGTCGAGGGGCAGGTATCCGGCGCCGGACTTGAGGACCGCGAGGATCGCCACGACCATGTCGGCGGTGCGTGGCAGCCGCAGCGCGACGAGCTGTTCGGGGCCCGCGCCGCGGTCGATGAGGTGGTGGGCCAGCCGGTTGGCGCGGGCGTTGAGCGCGGCGTAGTCGAGCGTGGTGTCCCCGGCGACCAGGGCCGTGGCATGCGGGGTGCGGGCCGTCTGCGCCTCGAACACCTCGGGGTAGGTGGCGGGGGTGACGGGCAGCGCGGTGTCGTTCCACTCGGTGGTCAGTCGCTTCCGCTCGCGCGCCGAGAGCAGGGACAGCTCGCCCAGGGGGCGGTCCGGTTCGGTGGCCACGCCGTCGAGCAGGAGCAGCAGTTGCTCCGCCATCCGCGCCACCGTCGAGGCGTCGAACAGATCGGTGCGGTACTCCAGCAGGCCGGTCAGCCCCTCACCGTCCGGGACGAACTCGACGCTCAGGTCGAAGGTGGCGGCCCGGCGGGGCACGGTGACGTTCCGGGCGGTCAGCCCGCGCAGGCCCGGGGCCTCGGGCGGGGCGGGGTGCAGCAGCACCATGACGTCGAAGAGCGGGTTGCGGCCCGCCTGGCGTACCGCCCCCACGGCCTCCACCAGCCGTTCGAAGGGGGTGTCGTCGTGGGCGAAGGCGTCGAGAACGGTGCCGGCCGCGGTGTCCAGCAGGTCGCGGTAGGGGCGTGCGGTGTCGACCGGGCAGCGCAGCACGACGGTGTTGACGAAGAAGCCGACCGCGCGCTCCAGTTCGGTGCGACCGCGTCCGGGGGTCAGCGATCCGACGGTGATGTCGTCCTGCCCCGACCAGCGGGCGAAGAGCGCCTGGCAGGCCGCGATCAGCGCGGTGAACAGGGTCGTGTGCTGCTCGGCCGCCAGCTGCCGCAGACCGGCCGTGGTCCGCGCCGGGACGCGGAACTCGTGGACCGCGCCGCTTCCGGACTCCGCGCCGCTGCGCGGGCGGTCGAGCGGCAGCTCCGGCGGCGCGGCCCGGTCCAGCTGCTTGGTCCAGTAGGACAGTTGCTCCGCCAGGAGGGCGCCGGTCAGCCGGCCGCGCTGCCAGACGGCGTAGTCCGGGTACTGGGTCGCCACCGGTGCGAGCTCCGGCGTCTCGCCGTGGGCCAGGGCGTCGTAGAGCGTGCACAGTTCGTCCAGCAGGACGCCCATGGACCAGCCGTCGGTGACGATGTGGTGCGCGGTGAGCAGCAGGACGTGCTCGTCGGCGGCCAGGCGCACCAACAGGGCCCGCAGCAGCGGTCCGGTGCGCAGGTCGAACGGGCGGGAGTACTCCGTCAGCAGCAGTTCGTCCAGCGCCGCGTGGCGCCGGGAGGGTTCGTCCGCGCCCACCTCACTTTCAGGAGCGTTCTCTTGATGCTCCGCCAGGTGATGGACCGGCAGCGGCACCGGGGCGGCCGGGTGCACGGTCTGCACGGGCCGGCCGTCGATGTCGTCGAACGTGGTCCGCAGCGCCTCGTGGCGCTCCAGCGCGGCGTCCAGCGCTCCGGACAGCGCGACCCGGTCCAGGCTGCCGGTCAGCCGCAGCGCGACCGCGCTGTTGTAGCGGCAGTCGCCGGGGCGGAGCTGGTCGAGGAACCACAGGCGCTGCTGGGCGAAGGAGAGCGGCAGCGGCGCGGAGCGGTCCGCCCGGGGGATGGTCTCCCGGGCCTTTGCGGCGGCTGTGCCGGTCTGCCCTGCCAGGCGGCGGCGCAGCGCTTCCTGGAGCTCCTGCGGCAGGGCCGCGGCGCGGCCCTTCTTCGAAGACGTCATGGGGTCGTTCCTCACCGTTCGTCGTGGTCGCTGTCGCCGCTTACGGCGTCTTCGAGTTCGCGCAGGATGAGCTCCTCCACCAGGTCCGCCAGGGCGGCGACGGTGCGGGAGACCAGCACGTCGCGGGGTGTGAGAGCCACCCCGAAGGTCTCGTTGGCCCGGGAGGCGATGAGCAGGCTGCGCAGCGAGTCGCCGCCCCGTGCGAAGAAGTCGTCCTCGACGCCCACGGTCGTCTCCAGGGCGGTGGACCAGATGTCCGCGAGGACTTCCTCGGTGGGGGTGCGCGGGGCGACGTGCCGGGCCGGCTCCCCCGCGTCCCGCCCGGGTGCGGGCAGGGCGGCGCGGTCGGTCTTGCCGTTCTCGGTGAGCGGGAAGCGCTCCAGGACGACGAAGGCCGAGGGCACCATGTGGCCGGGCAGGGTGCGGGCGGCGAAGGCGCGCAGCTCCGGGCCGGCCGGAGCGGCGGCGCCGGGTGCCGCGAGCAGATGGGCCACCAGCCGGGGCAGACCGGGCTCGTCCTCCCGTACGGTCACCACCGCGTCCAGGACGGCCGGGTGCCCGGTCAGGACGGCCTCGACCTCGCCCGCCTCGATGCGGTGGCCGCGCAGTTTGATCTGGTGGTCGGTCCGGCCGAGGTGGTGGAGCTCGCCGCGGGCGTCGCGCCGTACCCGGTCGCCGGTGCGGTACATCCGGGTGCCCGGCGGGCCGTACGGGTCGGCGGTGAAGCGGGTCGCGGTCAGGCCCGGCCGGTTCAGATAGCCGCGGGCCAGCGAGGCCCCGCTGATCCAGAGTTCACCCGGGACGCCGTCGGCGACCGGCCGCAGCCGCTCGTCGAGCACGTACACCCCGGTGGCGGGCAGCGGGCGGCCGATGGGGGGCGCGCTGCCGTCGGGGCACAGCGGGCCGGACCAGGTGGCGACGACCGTGGTCTCGGTGGGCCCGTAGGAGTTGATCATCCGGTGGTGCGGGGCCCAGCGGCCGACGAGTTCGGCACCGCAGGAGTCCGCGCCGACGATCAGCGTGCGCAGGTCCGGCAGGGTGCCCGCGGTCTCGGGCGGCACCGTGCCGAGGGCGGCGGGCGGCAGCAGGGTGTGGGTGATGCGCTCCTCGCGCAGCACCGCGGCCAGCTGCGCGCCGAGCAGCGGGCCGGGCGGGGGCACCACCAGGCAGGCGCCGGCCGGCAGGGACATGCACAGCTCCAGTACCGAGGCGTCGAAGCTGGGGGTGGCGAAGGCCAGGACCCGGTCTCCCGGGCGGACCTGGTAGTGGTCGGCCTCGGCGGCGGCGAAGCCCGCGAGGCCGCGGTGGGTGACGACCACGCCCTTGGGGGTGCCGGTGGAACCGGAGGTGTAGATCACGTACGCCGGGTCGTCGAGGTCGAGCGGGCGGCCACGGTCCCGGTCGGTGGGCCGGTGGCCGGGCGCGGAGTCCTCCTCGGCTGCCTCCAGGAGGTCCCTGATCTCCTCGGCGTCCAGGGTGACGGCCGGGGCCGCGTCGCGCAGCATCAGCGCGATCCGCTCCTGCGGGTAGCCGGGGTCCACCGGCAGATACGCGGCGCCCGCCTTGGTGGTCGCGAGCTGGGCGACGACCATGTCGGCCGATCTCGGCAGGACCAGGGCGACGAGGTCACCGGGGCCCGTCCCGCGGGCGAGGAGGCGGTGCGCGAGGCGGTTGGCCCGCGCCTCCAACTGGGCGAAGGACAGCGTCCCTTCCGGCCCGCGCACGGCGGGCTCCTCGGGCCACCGGTCCACCGCCGCCTCGACGAGTGCGGCGAGGGTGGCCGGCGCGACCGCGGCGGCGTCCACCGGCGCCGGGCTGCCGGTGAGCCGTGCGCGTTCGTCCGGCGGCAGCACGTCGATCCCGTCCACGGACGCGGCGGCACCGGGCGCCGCCAGGGCGGCGAGGGTGTGCACCAGCTGACCGGCCAAGGACCGCGCGGTGGACTCCTCGAAGTACCGCGGGTCGTAGCCGAGTTCGACGCACAGTTCGCTGCCGGGCGAGACCACCACGGTGAGCGGGTAGTTGGTGGCCTCCAGGGCGTGCAGCTCGCGTACCCGCAGGCCGTGCGCGGTCGCCGCGGTGTTGTTGATCGGGTAGTTCTCGAAGACCACCAGGCTCTCGAAAAGCGGCTCCCCGGCGTCGAGTTCGGTCCAGTCGTGCAGGTCCGACAGCGGGACGTGGGCGAACCCACGGGCGTCGGCCTGCGCGGACTGCAGATCCCGCAGCCAGGCCGCCGGTGCGGCGGTGCCGTCCACGTCGACCCGCACCGGCAGCGTGCTGATGAACAGGCCGGTGATGGAGTCGGCGCCGGGCAGGTCCGCGGGGCGCCCGGAGACCGTCGTGCCGAAGCACACCTCGCGCTCCCCGCTCCAGCGCGACAGCAGCAGGGCCCAGACCCCCTGGACGACGGTGTTGAGGGTGAGGTGGTGGCGCCGGGCGAAGTCCGTCAGCGCGGTGGTCCCTTCCGCGTCGAGCCGCTGCGTGTGCCAGGTGCCGGCGCGGGTGGCGGCGTCCCGGGCAGGGCGCCGGTCGTAGGGCAGCGGGGTGGGGGCGGACAGCCCCGCCAGCTCCCGGCGCCAGTGCGCTTCGGCCGGGGCGTTGTCGTGGGCGGCGAGCCAGGCGGCGTAGTCCGCGAACGGCCGGCGGTCCGGCAGGTGGGGCTCGGTGCCCGCGGCGAGCGCCGCGTGGCAGGCGAAGACGTCCGAGAGGACCTGGAAGACGCTCCACCCGTCGAGCAGCACGTGGTGGAAGGTCCATACGACCCGCACCTCGGTCGGGGAGAGCCGGATGAGGGCGATCCGCAGCAGCGGCGCCCGGTCCAGGGCGATGCCGCGGGCCCGGTCCTCGGCGAGCAGCCGCTCCAGCGCCGCGTCCCGCTCGTCCGGCGTCAACCCGCTCCAGTCGCACTCCGTCACGGGCAGGGTGACGGAGTGGTGCACGGTCTGGAGCGGCACCGGCACCTCACGCAGTACCACCGCGCTGCGCAGCACGGGGGTGCGGTCCACGACCTGCTGCCAGGCGTCGGCCAGCAGCCGCGGATCGCGCACGCCGTCCACGACGAAGGTGGCCTGCTCCACGTACAGCCCCTGGTCGGGCTCGTCCAGGCCGTGGAAGACCAGGCCCGTCTGGGTGGGGGTCAGCGGATAGATGTCCGTGACGTCCCGGCCGTTGCCGGCGAGCCGGTCGACGGCCTCCTGGTCCAGGCGGACCAGCGGGAAGTCCGAGGGGGTACGGCCGCCGGCGTCCGGCTGTGCGCAGTGCCGCACGATCTCGCGCAGTTCGGCGGCCATCTCCTCGGCCAGCCGGGCCACGGTGGCCCGCCGGTGCAGGTTCGTCGAGAACGACCAGGTGAACTCCAGCCGCTTGTCCGCGACCTGGCCGACGACATCGAGCAGATGCGGCCGGTCGGCCGCCGCGTCCATGCCGCCCTCCAGTGCGCCGTACGGTGCGTGCAGCAGGCCGCCGCCGGCCGACGCACTCCAGTCCTGCTGGCCGAGGTAGTTGAAGCCGATCTGCGGGGCGGGCGGGAGCCCGTCGGCCGCCGGGGTACGCAGATGACGCAGCGCGCCGTGCCCCAGGCCGTGCCGGGGCAGGGTCCGCAGCCCCTCCTTCGCGGACTTCAGTGCCGTCGCGAGGTCGGCCCGCGGCGGCAGGTCCAGGGCGAGGGGGAACATGGTGGTGAACCAGCCGACGGTACGGGAGAGATCGACGTCGTCGAAGATCTCCTCGCGGCCGTGGCCCTCCAGCCCGATCAGCACCCGGTCGTGCCCGGTCCAGCGGGCGAGCACCCGGCCCAGGGCGCACAGCAGGACGTCGTTGATGCGGGTGCGGTAGGTGTCCGGCACGTCCTGGAGCAGCCGGCGGGTCTCCTCCGCCTCCAGGCGGACGGTCACGGTGTCCTCGGAATCCGCGGTGTTGCGGCCCGCGCCGTCGGTGGGCAGCTCGGGGTGGCCCTGCGCCTTGCTCCAGTAGGGGAGTTCGTCGTCGAAGCCGCCGGCGGCGGCATGCGCGGACAGCCGCTGCGCCCAGGTGCGGAAGGAGGTGGTCTTGGGGCCGAGCTCGACCCGGCCCCCGGCGCGCACCGCGCGGTAGGCCGTGTCCAGATCCTCCAGGAGGATGCGCCAGGACACCGCGTCCACGACCAGGTGGTGGGCCGCCAGCAGCAGGACGGGACGCTCCTCGGCACCGAGCCGGCACAGCACGGACCGCAGCAGCGGCCCGCCGGCCAGGTCGAAGCCGGCGCTCAGATCCCGGGCCAGCGCGCGCAGCGCCGCGGGACGGTCGCCCGGTGCCCAGTGGGACAGGTCGCGCACCTCCAGTGCGGGCGCCGCGCCGGGTGCCACACCGAACTGGCGCCACCGGCCGTCGCCGGTGCGCGCGTACCGCATCCGCAGGGCGTCGTGGTGCTCCAGCACCGCGGCCAGGGCGGCGCGCAGCGCGTCCTCGTCGGTCTCGGCGGCCAGTTGGAAGGACACCGACTGGGTGAAGTGCCAGGGACTGTCGGGGACGGTGTCGAACAGCCAGTGCTGGACGGGGGTGAGCGGGACCTCGCCCACGACCGGGCCCTGTTCGGCGCGGGTGACCGCGGCGGGCAGTCCTTCGGCGGCCGCGGCCAGGGCGGCGACGGTCTGGTGGACGAACAGCTGCCGCGGCGTCAGCTCGATGCCGGCGCGGCGGGCCGCGGAGACGATCTGGATGCTGAGGATCGAGTCGCCGCCCAGGGCGAAGTAGTTGTCCTCGGCGCCCACCCGCTCCACGCCCAGCACCTGGGCCCAGATGGCGGCGAGCGTCTTCTCGGTGTCCGTACGGGGCGGGCGGTGGCCGCCGGCCGGAGCCGCCCAGTCGGGCGCCGGCAGGGCGCGCCGGTCGAGTTTCCCGGTCGCTCCCAGCGGCAGCCGCGCCAGCGGGACGACGACCGCGGGCACCAGATGGTCGGGCAGGCTCTGCGCGAGGAAGGCACGCAGCGCGGCGGGGTCGGGGCTCGCCGCGCCCCGCCCGACCGCATAGCCCACCAGACGCTTGTGGCCGTCGGTCTCGACCACCCGGGCGGCGGCCTCGGCCACCTCGGGGTGGCGGGCCAGCGCGGCCTCCACCTCACCCAGTTCGATCCGGAAGCCGCGCACCTTGACCTGGTCGTCGGTGCGGCCGAGGTACTCCAGCCGGCCCTCGGCGTCCCAGCGCACGAGGTCGCCGGTGCGGTACATCCGCTCCCCCGCGGGGCCGAACGGGTCGGCGAGGAAGCGCCGGGCGGTCAGTCCGGGCCGGGCGAAGTACCCGCGCGCCACGCCCGTACCGGCGAGGTAGAGCTCGCCGGGCACTCCGACGGGCACCGGCTTCAGCCGCGGATCGAGGACGTAGGCGCGGGCGCCGGTGACGGGGCTGCCGATCGGCGGGGTGCGGTCGGGGTCGTCGGGGTCGCAGTGCCAGGCGGTGGCGTACACGGTGGCCTCGGTGGGGCCGTAGATGTTCACGACCCGGCAGCCGGGGACGGCGGCGCGGACCTCCGCCACGGTGCGGGCGGCGAGCCCCTCACCGGCCAGCACCACGGTCTCCGCGGTGACCTGGACGGTGTCCTCGGCGAGGAGCCGGCCCAGGGCGGAGGGGACGGCGCTGAGCAGGCCCGCCGTCCAGGGGCCGCGGCGTTCGGCCAGCGCGAGCAGGTCACCGACCAGCTCCACGCAACCGCCGGACAGCAGCGGGCAGATCATCTCGAAGACCGAGACGTCGAAGTTGAGCGAGGTGGACGCCACGACGTGGGACAGGCCTCGGTCACCGAACTCGGCGGCCGCCCAGTCGGCCAGTGCCACCACCGAATCGTGGGTGACCACCACGCCCTTGGGCAGGCCCGTCGACCCCGAGGTGTGGATGACGTACGCGGGGTGGGCGGGCAGCAGCGCGCCGGCCCGCTCGGCGTCGCCGAGGTCGGCCGCGGACCGCTCCGCGAGCCGCCGCGCCGTCCCGGCGTCGTCCAGCACGCACCGGGTGGCGGGCCCCTCGGGCAGCCGGCCGGCCAGGTCGGTGGTGGTGAGCACGATGTCCGGCCCGATGTCGTCGAAGAGGAAGGCGATCCGCTCGGCCGGGTACGTGGGGTCGACCGGCAGGTAGGCGGCGCCGCTCTTGAGCACCGCCAGCAGCGCCACCATCAGGTCGGCGGTGCGCGGCAGCGCGAGCGCCACGAACCGCTCCGGGCCGGCGCCGGCGGCGATCAGCAGCCGGGCCAGCCGGTTGGCACGCTCGTTCAGCTCCCGGTAGGTCAGCCGGTCGGCGCCGGCCACGACGGCCGGCGCGCCGGGGGTGCGGGCCGCCTGCTCCTCGAAGACCGCGGGCAGCACCCGCCGCGGCCTGCGGACGGCCGGTCCGCCGAACCGTTCCAGGAGGCGCCCGCGTTCCGCCCCGGTGAACAGGGGCAGCTCGGCCAGCCGGCGGTCCGGGTCCGCCGCCATCTCCGTCAGCAGGACGCGCAGGCACTCCCCCAGCCGCTCGACGGTGGCGGCGTCGAAGGCCGCCGGGTCGTAGTCCAGGGTGATGGTGAGGCACTCGGCGGGGGCGACGACCACGCTGAGCGCGTAGTTGGTCGGCTCCAGGTCGCGTTCGTGCTGGATGCCCAGGCCGTGCCGGGCGAGGGCCGCGCTGTCGAAGGGGTAGTTCTCGAAGACCACGATGCTGTCGAACAGGCCGGTTCCGCCGGGGAGTTCGCTCCAGCTCTGGAGCTGGGCCAGGGAGACGAAGTCGAACCGGCGGGACTCCGACTGGGACGTCTGGAGTTCGCGCAGCCAGTCCAGCAGCGCACGCTGCCCGTCGACCCGCACCCGGGTGGGCAGGGTGTTGATGAACACGCCGACCATGGACTCCACGCCCGGCAGTGCGGCGGGCCGGCCCGAGACGGTGGTGCCGAAGACCACGTCGTCGCTGTGGCCGTAGCGCGAGAGCAGCAGGCCCCAGGCGCCCTGGAGGACGGTGTTCATGGTCAGGCCGGCCCGCTGCGCCGTCTCCCGCAGCCGGGCGGACTCCGCGGCGCCGAGCGTGACGCCGACCGAGCCCGACGAGGCGGTGCGGTGGGCCTCCAGGGGCCGCCGGTCCCGCGGCAGTTCGGTCGGGGAGGTGAATCCGGCCAGGGCGGTGCGCCAGTGCCGCTCGGCCTGGGTGCTGTCCTGCTCCGCCAGCCAGCGCAGATAGCTGCCGAAGGGGGCACGCGAGGGGACCTCGGGGCGGCGGCCCGCGGTGAGCGCCGCGTACCGCTCGCAGATCTCGTCGAAGACCTGCGCCGCGCTCCAGCCGTCGAGCAGCACGTGGTGGAAGGTCCAGACGAGCCGGACCCGGTCGGCGGAGAGTCGGATCAGGGCGAGCCGCATCAGCGGGGCACGGGTCAGGTCGAGACCGGCCGCCCGGTCCTCGGCGAGCAGGGCCTCCAGGGCGCGCTCGCACCGCTCGGGCTCCCATCCCGACCAGTCGTGATGGGTGATCGGAACGGTGGCGCGGGTCCGGACGATCTGCAGCGGCTCGGCGGTCTCCTCCCACACCAGTCGGGTGCGGAGCATCGGGTTGGCGTCGGACGCCTGCTGCCAGGCCTCGGCGAGGGCGACGGGGTCGGTGACGCCGGAGAGCACCAGCTGGACCTGGTTGAAGTAGGCGCCGGACGACGGATCCATCAGGCCGTGGAACAGCATGCCGGCCTGCATCGGGGTCAGCGGGTAGATGTCCTCGACCTCGTGCCCGTCCGGCGCGATCCGGTCCACGGCCGCCTGGTCGAGGCGGGCCAGCGGGAAGTCGGAGGGGGTGCGGCCGCCGGCCTCCGGGCCGGCGCAGTGGGCGACGATGTCCTCCAGCGCCGTGCGCATGCCCGTGGCCAGGGCGGCGACCGTCTCCTCGCGGTGCACCCCGCCGCTGTAGTACCAGGTGAGTTCCAGCCGGCGGTCCTCGACCCGGCCCACCACGTCCAGCAGGTGCGGGCGGACCGCCTCGGGTGCCGCGGCGCCGTCCAGTCCGCCGCGCACCCCGCGGATCAGGCCGCCGCCCTCGGCGGACCAGTCGAAGCGGCCCAGGTAGTTGAAGCTGATCCGGGGCTGTGGTGCGCCGGCCAGCTCCGGGGCTCCGGCGACGTGGCGCAGTGCCCCGTGTCCGAGCCCCCGGCCGGGCACCGCGCGCAGCTGCTCCTTGACGGAGGTGAGCGCCGTGGCCCAGTCGCCGGCGGGCACGTCGAGGGCGACGGGGAACAGCGTGGTGAACCAGCCGACCGTGCGGGACAGGTCGACGTCGTCGAAGAGGTGGTCCTCGCGGCCGTGTCCCTCCAGGCCGACGGCGACGGTGCGCTGCCCGGTCCAGTCGGCCAGCACCCGGCCGAGCGCCGTGAGCAGTACGTCGTTGATCTGCGTGCGGTAGACGCCGGGAACCTTCTGCAGGAGGTCGTCGGTGCGTCGCCGGTCCAGGCGGACGGTGACCGAGCGGAGGTCGGCGATCGTGTTGGTCCCGGCGGAGTCGACGGGCAGCGCGGCATCGCAGCGCGCGGCCACCTCGCGCCAGTGGGCGAGCTCCCCGTCGAAGCCGCCGGCCTCGGTGTGGGCACGCAGCCGCCGGGCCCATTCCTGTACGGAGGTGGTCCGGGCGGGCGGGCACACCGGCTCCCCGGCGCGTGCCTGCCGGTAGGCGCTCTCCAGGTCCTCCAGCAGCACCCGCCAGGAGACGCCGTCGACCACCAGGTGATGTGCCGTCAGGAACAGCTGGGGCGACCGGTCCTGGGCACCGGTGAAGAGCCGGGCGGCGAGCAGCGGGCCGGACTCCAGCCGGAAGCCGGCGTGCGCCTCGGCGACGGCGGCGTCCACCGCGGCGTCGCACTCCTTGCCGGTCAGCCCGGTCAGGTCGTGCGCCCGCAGCAGCCGCGGGTCCGTCGCGTCCGGTGCCGGACAGTGCTGGTGCCAGGTGCCGTCCGCCCGCTCGGTGAAGCGGGCGCGCAGGGCGTCGTGGTGGGACCACAGGGCGCGCAGGGCCGCTTCCAGGGCCCGCGGGTCGGGGTCCTCGGCCAGCTCGATGACGACGGACTGGTTGAAGTAGCCGGGGCGCTCGGGCCGGGCGTCGAGGAACCAGTGCTGGATCGGGGTGAGGGCGACGTCCCCGGTCACCGGGCCGGTGCCGGTGACCTGTGCGGTGGCGCCGGTGGCGGCGGCCAGCGCGGCGATGGTGGGGTGGCGGAACAGGTCCCTGGGGGTGAGGGACAGGCCCGCCCGGCGGGCGCGCGAGACGACCTGGATGCTGAGGATCGAATCGCCGCCCAGCATGAAGAAGTTGTCGTCCACGCCCACCCGGTCGATGCCCAGCAGGGCACACCAGATCTCGGCGAGGATCCGCTCGGCCTCGGTGCCCGGGGCGCGGTGCTCACCCGCGGTGGCGGCCGACCGGTCGGGGGCGGGCAGCCGTCGCCGGTCGACCTTTCCGTTGCCGGTCAGCGGCAGCGCCTCCAGGGTGACGAACGCGGCCGGGAGCATGTAGTCGGGCAGCACCTCGGCCAGGAAGGCGCGCAGCTCGGCCGCCGGCGGCACGGTCGCTCCCGGGGCGGCCACCAGGTGGGCGACCAGGCGCTTGCGGCCGCCGTCGGCGAGAACGGTCAACACCGCTTCGGCGACGGTGTCGTGGCGGGTGAGCGCGGCCTCGATCTCGGCCGGTTCGACGCGGAAGCCCCGGATCTTGATCTGGTCGTCGGCGCGCCCCACGAAGTGGAGTTCCCCGTCCGCGCTCCAGCGCACGATGTCGCCGGTGCGGTACATCCGGCTGCCGGCCGGGCCGAACGGGTCGGCGAGGTAGCGTTCGGCGGTCGCGCCGGGGCGGCCGCCGTAGCCGCGGGCCAGTCCGGCCCCGGCGAGGTAGAGCTCTCCCGGGATGCCCGGCGGCTGCGGCTGGAGCGCGTCGTCCAGTACGTAGACCCGGGTGTTGTCCAGGGGACGCCCGATGGGCAGGGCGGCGGGCAGCGGGTCGCCGGCGCGGAAGACCCGCCGGGTCACGAAGGTGGTCGTCTCCGTGGGGCCGTACCCGTCGACCACGATGAGGTCCGGGCAGGCGTCGAGCAGACGACGGACCGCGGCACCCGGGACGGCCTCGCCGCCGGTCCACACTTCCCGGGCACCGCGCAGGCACCCGGGGTCCTCCTGGGCCAGCAGGCGGAACAGTCCGGCGGTCAACCACAGGCAGCTGACGCCCTGTTCGGTGATCGCCCGGCGCACCGTGGCGGCGTCGATGTCCGCCGGCGGGGCCAGCACCGCCGTACCGCCGCGCAGCAGCGGTACCCACAGTTCGTAGGTGGCGGCGTCGAAGGCCTGCGGCGAGTGCACCAGGACCCGGTCGTGTGCGGCGAAGGCGCGGTCGAAGGCGAGCGCGACGACGTCCCGGTGGCGCACCGCGACGCCCTTGGGGCGCCCGGTGGAGCCGGAGGTGAACATCAGGTACAGCACGTTGTCGGGGTGCACGGCGGGCAGCGCGGCGCCGGCCGGGGCGGGGGTGTCCGCGGCCCCGGACGGCACCGCGGCCGCGCCGTCAGCGGTGAGCGGCAGGGTGCGCCCGCCGGGTGCCGCCTCCCGGGCGGCCTCCTCCCAGGAGGCGTCGGTGAGGACGAGCTCCGCCGCGCTCTCCGCCAGCACCTGCCGCAGCCGCTCCCGCGGGGCGCGGCCGTCCAGCGGGACGTACACGCCGCCCGCTTTGGCGAGCGCCAGCTGGGCGACGACCAGCGCGGCCGAGCGGTCCATGAGGACCCCGACCGGACGCTCCGGTCCGACCCCGAGCCCGGTCAGCCGACGGGCCAATTGCTCGGCTCTCAGATCGAGTTGACGGTACGTCAATCTCCGTTCCCCGGCGTCCAGGGCGAGGGCTTCGGGGGTGCGCAGGGCCTGGGCGGCGAACAGCTCGGCCACCGTGCCCTCGGGCAGTGCGGTGGCGGTGTCGTTCCACTCCTCGACGACCTGGCGGCGGTGTGCGGCACCGAGCACCGGCAGCCGCGCGGGCGGGCGCCCGGCGTCGGCGGCCATGCCCGCCAGCAGCACCGTCAGGTACTCCCCCATCCGCTCGACGGTGGCGGCGTCGAACAGCTCCGGGTCGTATCCGAGCCGCAGTGCCAGCTCCGCGCCCGGGTAGGCGACCAGGCTCAGGGGGTAGTTGGTGGTCTCGATGCCGTCGAGGCCGCTCAGCCGGAGGCCGTGCGCGGCGGCGAGGTCGTCACCGACCGGGTAGTTCTCGAAGACCACGATGCTGTCGAACAGCGCTACCCGCTCGGGCAGGTCGCTGAAGGCCGTCAGCCGGGTGAGCGGGACGAAGTCGAAGCGCCGGTCGTCGGTCTGGATCTCCTGCACCCGGCGCAGCCAGTCCCGCAGGGTGCCGTCGGCGGGGACGGTCAGCCGGGTCGGCACGGTGGCGATGAACAGCCCGTTCATCGCCTCGACGCCGGGCAGCTCGGGCGGCCGTCCGGAGACGGTGGTGCCGAAGACGACCTCGCGGCGGCCGGTCTGCCGGGCCAGCAGGAGCGCCCACGCGCTCTGCACCAGGGTGTTCACGGTCACCCCGGTGCTCTTCGCCAGCGCGTCCAGGGCGCGGGTGGTGTCGGCGGTCAGGGTGCGGCGCACCGCTTCGGTGGACTCGGCGCGATGGCTCTCCCGGGGCTCGCGGTCGTAGGGCAGTGCGGTGGGCTCGGCCAGGCCGTCGAGGCGGGCCCGCCAGTGCCGTTCGGCCTGTGCCCAGTCGCGGTCGCGCAGCCAGGCCACGTAGTCGCGGAAGGGCCGGCGGACCGGCAGGCCGCTCTCCGCCGGCGTGCTCTGCCCGCCGGAGCGCAGCGCATGGCACCGGAAGACGTCGGACAGCACCTGGAACAGGCTCCAGCCGTCGAGCACCAGATGGTGGAAGGACCACACCACCTGCACCTCGGTGTCCGACAGCCGGGCGAGGGTCAGCCGCTGGAGCGGGGCGCGTTCGAGGTCGATGCCGCGCCGCCGGTCGTCGTCGAGCAGTTCCCGCAGCCGCGCCCGGCGCTCCTCGGCCGGCAGGACGCGCCAGTCGAGCCGGGTCACCGGCACCGCGGCGGCGCGCTCGACCACGAGCAGCGGATCGGGTACGTCCTGCCACACCACCCGGCCCCGCAGCACCGGCGTGCGGTCGCTCACCCGCTGCCAGGCCGCGGCGAGGACTCCGGGGTCGGGCACACCGTCCAGCACGAAGGTGAGCTGCTGGAAGTAGACGCTCTGGTCGTCCTGGGACAGCCGGTGGAAGAGCATGCCGGCCTGGGTGGGGGTGAGCGGGTGGATGTCCTCGACGGCGGCGGGGTCCGCGCCCACCAGCCGGTCCACGGCCGGCTGGTCGAGCGCGGCCAGCGGGAAGTCGGACGGGGTGCGCCCGCCCGCGCCGGGCCGGGCGCCGTGCCCGGCGATCTCGCCCAGCGCCCGGGCGAAGTCCCCGGCCAGCGCGGTGACGGTCTCCTCGTGGTGGAGGTTGGCCGAGTAGAACCAGGTGAATTCCAGGGCGTCGCCGTCGAGTCGGCCGACGACCTCCAGCGCGTGCGGCCGCGCCGCGGCCGGGTCGGCGTCCAGCGACAGCGCGCGGTGCGGGCCGCGGTAGAGGCAGCCGTCGCCGCCGGGCAGACCGAACCGGCCGAGGTAGTTGAAGCTGATGCCGGCGGTCGGCGTGGTGGGCAGGCCCTCCGGCCGGAGCAGATGGCGCTGGACGCCGTAGCCCAGACCGCGCCCGGGCACGGCGCGCAGCTGTTCCTTGACCGACTTCAGCACGGTGCCCCAGTCCGCGTCCGGTGCCACGGTGAGGGCGACCGGGTAGCGGGTGGTGAACCAGCCGACCGTGCGGCTCAGGTCCAGGTCTCCGAAGAGCTCCTCCCGGCCGTGGCCTTCCAGGTCCACCGGGACCCGGTCCCGGCCGGTCCAGCCGTGCAGCGCCCGGCCCAGCGCGCTCAGCAGCACGTCGTTGACCTGGGTGCGGTAGGCGCCGGGCAGGGTGTGCAGCAGGACGGAGGTGTCCTGCGGGGTGAGGCGCACGGTCACCGAGCGGGCCGACGCATAGGTGTTGGCGCCGTCGAGGTCGGTCGGCAGCTCCGGGTCGCAGGAGCGGGCCAGTGCGGTCCAGTACGCCGTCTCGTCCTGGAAGCCGCCGTTGCCGGCGTGTTCGGTGAGCCGGCGTGCCCAGTGGCGCAGCGGGGTGGACTTCGCCGGCAGGGCGGCGGCCGCCGGCTCGCCGCGCTGCCGTGCGCGGTAGGCCCGGTCCAGGTCCTCCAGCAGGACGCGCCAGGAGACGCCGTCGACCACCAGGTGGTGGACGGTCAGATGCAGCACGCGGGGCAGCCCGGCACCCCGGTCGTGGAGTACGGCGCGCAGCAGCGGGCCACGGCGCAGGTCGAACGGACCGAGGTGCGGCGCGTCGTCGTCGGGGCCCGAGTGGTGGTGCAGCACGGCCGCGGACGCGTCACCGTCGATGTGCTGGAGCGGTGCGCCGTCGCCGTCGCGCGTGAAGCGTGAGCGCAGCGCGTCGTGGTGGGCGACCACCTCGGTCAGGGCGGCGTCCAGCGCCGCGGTGTCCAGGTCGTCGGACAGCTCGACGGACAGGGTCTGGCCGAAGTGGCCGGCCCGGTCGGCGTCGCTCTCGAACAGCCAGTGCTGAATGGGCGTCAGGGGCGCGGTGCCGGTGGCCGCCGCCTCGGGCGCCGGGCCGGCGGCCGGCCGCTCGGCAGCGTCCACGCACTGGGCGAGGGCGCCGACCGTCTGGTGCCGGTAGACGTCGCGCGAGGTGACGGCCAGACCCGCCTGCCGGGCCTGGGCGACCACCTGGATGCTGAGGATCGAGTCGCCGCCCAGCGTGAAGAAGTTGTCCTCCACGCCGACCCGTGCCACCCGCAGGACGTCGGCCCACACGGCGGCCAGCGCCCGTTCGGTGGCGGTGCGCGGCGCCACGTACTCCGCCGTCCCCACGGCCGTCCGGTCGGGGGCGGGAAGCCGGTCCCGGTCGAGTTTGCCGTTGGGGTTGAGCGGCAGCGCCGGCAGGACGACGACCGAGGCGGGCACCATGTAGTCGGGCACGCCGCGGCCGAGTTCGCGGCGCAGCGCGTCCGGGTCGAGCTCCGCCCCGGGGGCCGGCACGACATAGCCGATCAGGCGCTTGTGGCCGTCGCTCTCCCGGGTGGCGGCGGCCGCCTGGGCCACCCCCGCACAGCGCAGCAGGGCCGCCTCGACCTCTCCCAGCTCGATGCGGAAGCCCCGCACCTTGACCTGCTGGTCGGCCCGGCCGACGTACTCCAGCTCGCCCTCGGCGGTCCACCGCACCAGGTCGCCGGTACGGTACATCCGGCTGCCCGGTCCGGCGAAGGGGTCGGCCACGAACCGGGTGGCGGTCAGCCCGGACCGCCTGAGGTACCCGCGGGCCAGGCCCCCGCCGCCGAGGTACAACTCGCCTGTCACGCCCGGGGGTTGGGGCCGCAGCATGCCGTCCAGGACGTAGGCGCGGGTCCGGGCGACGGGCCGGCCGATCGGCGGGGCCTGCTCGGGGGTGCCGTCGCCGCCGAACCACGCGGTGGCGTACACGGTGGCCTCGGTCGGCCCGTAGATGTTGGCGACCTGGGCGGACGGCATGGTCCGGCGGATGTCGCGCACGGTCTGCGCGGGCAGGGCCTCGCCCGCCAGCACCACCGTGTCGGCCCGGACGGTGGCAGCGTCCCGGGTGAGCATCCGGGACACCACCGACGGCACCCCGCTGATCAGACCGGCCTGCCCACCGGTTTCGCCCGCCCGGTCGGCGAGGGCCGGCAGGTCGGCCACCACCTCGATGCTGCCGCCGCACAGCAGGGGGCACAGCAACTCGAAGACGGACACGTCGAAGTTGAGCGAGGTGGCGGCCACGACATGGGCCAGCCGCCGCGGCCCGAACGTCTCCCCCGCCCAGCGGGCCAGGTCGGCCACGCTTCGGTGGGAGACCACCACCCCCTTGGGCCGTCCCGTCGAGCCGGAGGTGTAGATGACGTAGGCGGGGTGGCGGGGGTCCAGCGGCCGGGCGCGGTCGGCGTCGGTGAGGTCGTCCTCCGGGTACCCGGGCAGCGCGGCCAGGGTCTTCGGGTCGTCCAGCACCAGCGGCTCGGTGTCCTCGGGCAGGCAGCCGGCCGTGTCCCGTGTGGTCAGGACGGTGGCCGGGGCGGCGTCGGCGAGCATGAACCGGATGCGCTCGGCCGGATAGCCGGGGTCCACCGGCAGGTATCCGGCGCCCGCCTTGAGCACCGCCCACAGGACGACGACCAGGTCGGCCGAGCGCGGCAGCGCCAGCGCCACCAGGGACTCCGGGCCCACCCCCCGGCCGACCAGCAGCCGGGCGAGGCGGTTGGCGCGCCGGTTCACCTCGTCATAGGTGAGCCGGGTGCCGTCGCAGACCACGGCCGTGCGGTCGGGCGTACGGGCGCGCTGCGCCTCGAAGAGTGCGGGCAGCGTCGTCTCCGGGCCCTCCTCCTGCGGCGCGTTCCAGGCGTCGAGCATGGTGCGCCGCTCGTCGTCCGTGAGCAGCGGCAGTTCGGCCACGGTCCGGTGCGGGCCGTCCGCCATGCCCTCCAGCAGGAGGTGCAGATGACGGCTCATCCGGGCCACGGTCCGGGCGTCGAACAGGTCGGTGTTGTACTCGACGGTCAGCACGAAGGACCCGTCGCCGCGCGGCAGGAACTCCAGCACCAGGTCGAACCGTGCGGCCGGGCGCGGCAGCGGATGCTCGTCGATCCGTACGCCGCCGGCCTCCTGGGGGTGCACCATGGCGGTCTGCTGGACGACCAGGACCTGCACCAGCGGCGTGCGGCTGGGGTCCCGCGGCGGGGCCAGCTCCTCGACGACCCGGTCGAACGGCACGCCGTCGTGGCTGAAGGCGTCCATCAGCGTGGCCCGCATCGTGTCCAGGAACCGGTCGACGGTGTCCGTGCCGTCGACGTCGCTCCGCAGGACCACGGTGTTGACGAAGAAGCCCGTCACGTCCTCCAGTTCGCGGCGGTGGCGTCCGTTGGTGACGGTGCCGAACGCGATGTCCCGCTGGCCGGTGTAGCGGGAGAACAGCACCGCGGCCGCGCCGGAGAACAGGGTGAAGGGGGTCGTGCCCTTGGCCCGGGCGAGTCTGCCGAGCCGGGCGACCAGGTCCGCGGGCAGCTCGTGGCGGTGTGCCGCGCCGGCCGTGGTGCGCACCGGCGGCCGGGGCCGGTCCGTGGGCAGGTCCAGCTGCGGCGTCCCGGACAGCTGCCGCTTCCAGTACGCGAGGTCGGCCGCGTGCCGGGAGGGCGCCGGGTGCCCGTGCTCCCACACGGCGAAGTCCGGGTACTGGAGGGCCGGTTGTGGCAGGTCGTCCGGTGTCCCGTCGGCCTCGGCGGCGTACAGCGCGGCCAGTTCCCGGACCAGGATGCCGACCGACCAACCGTCGGTGACGAGGTGGTGCTGGGCCAGCAGCAGCAGGTGCTCCTCGTCGGCGAGCCGGATCAGCAGCGCGCGGGTCAGCGGCCCCTCGCACAGGTCGTAGCGGCGCTCCAGCTCCTCGGTCAGCAGCCGCTCGGCCTCCGCCAGGTGCCGTCCGGCCGGCAGGGTGCGCAGGTCGGCGGTGCGCAGCGGCAGCCGGGCGGTGTCGTCGACCCGCTGCACGCCACGTCCGTCGACCGTGGTGAAGGTGGTGCGCAGCGACTCGTGGCGGGCGGCGAGCCGGTCCAGGGCGCGGCCGAGCGCGGCCTGGTCGAGCCGGCCGCGCAGCCGCACCCCGACCCCGGTGTTGTACTCGGTGCCGCCGGCGGTGAGGTCGTCGAGGAACCACAACCGTTGCTGGGCGGCGGAGAGCGGCAGCGGGTGTGCGCGCGACGCACGCGGGATCGGGGTCGCGGGGTCCGTGCCGTCGGCCCCGTCGAGGAGGGCGGCCACGTCGGCGACCGTCCGGGCGCTGAACAGGTCCCGGACGGTCAGCCGGACCCCCCGCTCCTCCCTGATCCGGGACAGCACCCGCACGGCGAGGACGGAGTCGCCGCCGAGCGCGAAGAAGTCGTCGTCGGCGCCCACGGGGCGCACGTCCAGGACGTCCGACCAGATGCCGGCCACGGTCCGCTCGGCGGGTGTCCGGGGCGCGAGGTGGCGCGCGGTGTGGGCCGGGCCGGGCTCGGGCAGGGCCGCCCGGTCGACCTTGTGGTGTGCGGTGAGCGGGAACGCGTCCAGGACCACGACGGCGGACGGCACCATGTGCGCCGGCAGACTGCGGGCGACCGCCGCCCGCAGCACCGCGGGCTGCGGCGGCCGGCCGGCCTCCCCCGGCGTCACATAGGCGACCAGCCGCTGCCGTCCGGGCTCGTCCTCGCGCACCAGGACCACCGCGTCACCGACGTCGGCGTGGCCCGCCAACACCGCCTCGATCTCGCCGGGTTCGACCCGGAAGCCGCGTATCTTGACCTGCCGGTCGAGCCGCCCGAGGTACTCCAGGGCGCCGTCCACGTTCCAGCGCGCCCGGTCTCCGGTGCGGTAGAGCCTGGTGCCGGGCGGTCCGTACGAATCGGCCACGAAGCGCGCGGCGGTCAGGCCCGGACGGTTGAGGTACCCGCGGGCCACCCCGTCGCCCCCCACGTACAGCTCCCCGCCGGCCCCCGCCGGCACCGGCCGCATCGCCGCGTCCAGCACGTGCAGCCGGGTGTACGGCAGCGGCCCGCCGATCGGCGGGGTGCCGCCGCCGACGGCCAGCGGTCCGGTCCAGGAGGCGACCACCGTGGCCTCGGTGGGCCCGTAGGAGTTGATCAGGCGGCGGCCGGCGGCCCAGCGGTCGACCAGCTCGGCCGGGCAGGCCTCGGCTCCCACGATCAGTGTCCGCAGGTCGGGCAGGCTCCGGTCACCGGTCGGGGCGGGCAGCGTGGCGAGCGCGGCCGGCGGGATGAGCGCGTGGGTGATGCGCTGCTCGGCCAGGACGTCGGTGAGGTCGTCGCCCAGCCACGGGCCGTCCGGCGGCACCACGAGGGTGGCGCCGGACAGCAGGGAGACGCACAGCTCCAGGACCGCGGCGTCGAAGCTCGGGGACGAGAACTGCAGGACCCGGTCACCGGGTTCGACGGCGTACCGGTCGGCCGCCGCCGCGGCGAAGCCGGCCAGTCCCGTGTGGGCGACCGTCACCCCCTTGGGGACACCGGTCGACCCCGAGGTGTAGATGACGTAGGCCGGGTGCGCGGTGTGCAGCGGCGTGCAGCGGTCCGCGTCCGTCGGAGTGTGGTCCGGTCCGGCGGCGAGCCGGACCTGCGCCGGGTCGTCGAGGACCACGGCTGGAGCGGCGTCGGCGCGCATCAGCTCCCGGCGTTCGGCGGGGTAGGCCGGGTCGACGGGCAGGAAGGCGCCGCCGGCTTTGGCCACGGCGAGTTCCGCCACGATCAGTTCGACCGAGCGGGGCAGCACCAGCGCCACCGTGCGCTCCGGCCCCACGCCGCGTCCGATGAGGTCGTGCGCGAGGCGGTTGGCCCAGGTGTCGAGTTCGCGGTAGGACCAGGTGCGCCGGCCGTCGGTGACGGCGGGCGCCTGCGGGGTGCGCGCCACCCACGCGGCGAACAGCTCACCGAGTGAGCAGGGGGGCACCGGACGGACCGCGCCGGGCCCGGAGACCGGCGAACCGGTCCGGGTCGGCGCCACTGCGGACGCGGGAGCGGAGGTTTCGTGCGGGTCCGACATGGAGGTCAGTCCTTCGGGGCGGGGACGGGGCAGGGCAAGAGCACGTCGAGCAGCCCGGGAGAGCGGTCCCGGACAGGGCAGGGCCGAGGGTCCGTCCGGGCCCGGCGCGAATGAGCGGGGAGGCGCGCGGGCCGCCGGCGGCGGGCTCGACTCAGGCGGTGGCGGTACGGCGGGCCGTGCGTCCGGTGATCTGCAGCCGGTCGATCGCGCCGGTGTCCGGATCACGCACGAAACATCCGCCGGGGACCCGGCGGCCGGACGCGGGGTCCACCAGATCGCAGCTCAGATCCGCGTAGCAGACGAGGGGGGCCGGCGTGTCACCGTTCACGGACAGCGCCAGGGAGCCCTCCGCGTCGGCGGTGACGCGGTATTCGACGGTTCCGTTGTGATAGGTCCCGGCGCACTGGGGAAGTGCGAGGGGACGGCCGGCCTCCCGCGGGCGCGGCGCGGCGGGCACGCTCACCCCGGTGATCTCGGCGATGTCGTCGACCAGTTCGTGCCACAGGGCGGTGCCGCTGTTGGCGTTGCTGGTGAAGGCGACCACGGTGCCGCTGTCCGGTTCGGCCCGCAGATGGCAGGAGGTGCCCTGCGCGTTGCCGTCATGGCCGCACCACTGTGCCGCGCCCTGCTGGAAGAGCGCGAGGCCCATCCCCCAGGCGTCGGCCAGGACACCCGGTACGGCGCCGGGGACCGGGCGGCGCATCTCCTCGGCGGCGTCCTTCGGCAGCACCGGGCGGGGGCCCTGCCCGATCAGCTCCCGGCCCAGTGCGACCAGGTCGAGCGCGCTCGCCAGCAGGGCACCGGCGGGCGCCTCCACCGGCGCCAGGGTCTGCCGCACCGGCCGGACGCGCCCGGAGAGCGTGTTGGCGGAGTGTCCGCTCGCCACCGGCCGCTCCGGTGCCCGGTCGCCGAGGAACGCGGGCCGGGTGCCCAGGGGTTCCAGGAGGAAGGCGCGCACCGCGTCCTGCCAGGGCATGCCCGTCACCGATTCGATCAGCCGGCCGGCGGCGACGAACCCGGCGTTGGAGTAGGAGAAGCCCGTCCCGGGCGGGCACACGGCGTCCCGGTCGGCGCAGTGCGCGGACAGATAGCGGGACGGCGTCAGGCCCGCGACGTCGTCCGAGTCGGGCCCGGTCGGGAGTCCCGCGGTGTGGCTGAGCAGCTGCCGCACGGTCACCTGCGGCGTCCGCAGCTCCGGCACGTACAGGGCGACCCGGTCGGCCGGCGCGAGGTCGCCGTCGGCGGCGAGCAGCATGACGACCGCGGCGGTGTAGCACTTGGTGACGGAGCCG
Source organism: Streptomyces sp. TM32 (assembly GCF_004122755.1). Lineage (NCBI taxonomy): Bacteria > Bacillati > Actinomycetota > Actinomycetes > Kitasatosporales > Streptomycetaceae > Streptomyces > Streptomyces sp. TM32. Next base: position 36,326 of record NZ_SDIG01000012.1, on the reverse strand, counting down.
AGCGGCACCGCGGTGTCCGCGGTGAACGGCCGGCCCGTGGAGGCGTCCGCCTCACCGGTGTGGACGCTGTACGTCACCGCGTCGGTGTGCACGGCGAGTTGGGCTCCCGGCACCTGATGGGCACGGGCGCGCGTCTGCAGACGCTCTTGTAACAGGCGACGTATCTGCGTCTGCTGCCGGCTGATGACCGGAGCTCTCGTGGCATACGGCATGAGAAAGCTACTCCCGGATCTCGACATTCACGAGGCGTTGATGTGCCGGCTCGCCGTGAACCGGTCCCGGTCGCGGGTCGGCGCACCGGCCTCCGGACCTGATCGCCGAGGTGTGCTCGACGGTTGACTCCCCGCGCGCCCGCGGCCCCTGCGGTGGAGCGCGCCGGGGACGGCGCTATGACCTCCGTACCTCCAGCGGCAGCCGGCGCACGCTGACGATGACGGCGGGATTCTGGATCTCGACCTCGCGGCGAGAGGCCACGGCGATCTCAGAAAAACGTTCCAGCACCAGTCGGAGAGCGATCCGCGCCTCCATCCTGGCCAGCGGCGCACCGAAGCAGAAGTGGATGCCGTGGCCGAAGGTCAGGTGCGGGTTGGGGCTGCGGGTCACGTCGAAATGGTCGGGATGGTCGAACCGGGCCGGATCGCGGTTGGCGGCGGCCAAGTTGGCCATCACCACCGAGTCGGCGGGCAGGGTCCGCCCGGCGAGCCGAACCTCACGGGTGGTGCGGCGTCCCAGTTCGGGGAACGGTGGCAGCCACCGCAGGACCTCTTCGATGACATCCGGCAGCCGGCCGGGTTCGGCGCGCAACAGAGCGGCCTCGTCGGGGTACTGGTCGAGGCTGAGCACGGCGTTGCCCAGCAGGGCGGTGGTGGTGATGTGCCCGGCGACCAGCAGCAGCGCCACGAAGCCGACGATCTCCTGGTCGGTCAGGCGCACCCCGTCCACCTCGGCCCGCACCAGCCGACCGGTCAGCCCCTCGCCCGGATTCTTCCGGTGGTGGCGGATGTGGTCGAGGATGTAGCCGTTCATCTCGCGCACGGTGGGCGCGATGGAGTCCAGCGCGCGCTCGACATCGGCCATGTCCAGCGAGGCGCCGATCTCGTCCCCGCCGAAGAGGGTGGCCGCCCACTCCTGGAACAACGCCCGGTCGCCGGCCGGGATCCCCAGCAGTTCGGCGATGACGATGATGGGCAGCGGGTAGGCCAGCGCGTCGACCACGTCGAACCGGTCGCGGTCCTCGACGGCGTCGAGCAATTCCGTGGCCACGGCGTGAATCCGCGGTTCGAGTCCGGCCACGACACGCGGGGTGAAGGCCTGGCTGACCAGGGTGCGCAGCTTGCGGTGCGCCGGCGGGTCCATGCCGACGAAGTTGCCCTGGCGGAACGTCTCGAAGTCCGGCTGGGTGGGGGCCAGTCCGGAGAAGTCCGAGGAGTACGCGGCCGGATCGGCGAGCACGGCGGCCACGCTCTCGTGGTCCAGCACCTGCCACAGCTTCTGCTGCTCGTCGTAGCGGACGGGGCCGGCCTGCCGCGCGGTTCTCCACCCGTCGATGAGCTCGTCGAAGCCGAAGGGCGCCTGTATCAGTTCGTTGCTGGTCACCGGTTCTCCCTGAAGAGCGGGTCCGGGAGGAATCGCTCCTCGCCGGCAGTGGTGCATACGACCGGTAGGCGGTCATGTGCCCCGGAACGATCGATTGCGATACGGCACAACGGACTCACGGTCACCGCCTTTTCCTGACCTTGGTTAATTTCTTACTTGTTTCCGGTGCGGGCGAAATCGCCGCTCCGCAACTCCGTGCACAATGCGGTGTCCGCGGTCACCCCGGAGGGCGAGGCACCCGGAGTTCCGCGGCCGCACGGCCGCTCAAGGGGACGCGCGCACGTGAATTCCGGCGCGCGGCAGGCCGCAGCGCCCAAATACCGGGTCGCACGACAAAGCGACAGCTTGGGCAGCCGTATTCGCGCTCCGACTCGTCACGGACGCGGGCGGCGCCGAGCGCCACTGCACAGTGAGCGGCACGGGCGGCGCCCCGGCCCCGTCGCGACCTGCGGCGGACGGCGGCGCGAAGGCTGCCTCGGCGGACGGCCGGGTCCCCACCGGGGCCGTACCGCGGGCCGTTCACCGACAGCGTGCGGTCCGCAATGTCACCGGCCCGACCCTTCCGTCCCCCGGCGAATCCCACCGGGCAAACACAGCCGGTTTCGCCTCCCCACTCGGTGCACAACTTCGCGAGCACCCTCTCCCACCATCCGTCACTTCATGGACAAACGGTAGCGACCGCACAGTCGACCTTCCCGATATCACTGATCCCCCACTGAAGACCCCTCGCACCTGACACGAATGCGATGTCCCGTCCCGGGCAAAAAGCGGCTGAACCCATACGCCAACCGCCGCTGGCGAAAATGGGAACGAGAGAAGAGTACGCATTACTGGCAGGTACCGCTTGGTGTTGTCAGTGATTCGTACCCCTGGGAGCTTTCGCGCCAGTTCGACGTGGCGACAGTCTTCACTCCCGGTCATACGATAGCAACCCCCCAAGGCTTCACGGAGGGTGACTTCACACCCCAGTCCCTTTAACTCGCCCGTAAGTTACCGAGGGCCCCCTGTTACCTCTGAGGCGCTGGATTCGACTTCCCGTTCGAACCGCCCGGGGCGAATGGGATGCCACCACAGCCGAAATCCCGCAAAACCCCTCCCGGAACACCCGTCGCAAGCCGCCGGCAACGCCCCCACCCGCCGTGACAACGGCGCAGCCCAGACGCCGATTCTTCCTGACGGTACATCAATTGATTGCCGGCTTACCGGCCTTGCTCGACGCCTTCGGGGTCGGGCGACGGAGGCCGCGGCGTCAGCGAGCCGGGCCCGCAATGGGGGCCAAGAGGCACCGGAGGGCCCGGGCAGGTCCGGAATGGCGGCCCGGGCCGATTCAGTGGCGTCCGGTCAGCCAGGAAGACGCACCACTCGATGTCTGACTTTCGACGGCCGCATCATTGGCTGGATTTGATGCCTTGCGAGCAACGCACGCATCACGGTATTCACCCCTCCGCCGAATAGGAGGAAAAGAACGGCCATGCGCCCCAATAGGCCGCGGCATTGCCCGTGGACGGCACCCCGGAGCGGCGCACCGGACCGGCCGGCGACGGTTCAGTTCCGGCCCGCCTGCACGGCACCCCGGCATGTGCAGGTGCGAAGAGGTAGGCGCCCATCGGGGCAGCCGCCAGCGCTGGTATCGCGCCAACAAGACGCGGGACATGTCCAGTTGCCGGGACCGGAGGACAAGGGCGAACGCGCCGGCGCCTGCTCATCGAAGGCCGAAATTGGCGCATACGTGCGACTGAGGCGTGCTTAGATATAGCTTATGTGCCGTCGGGCGATGCGCCGGGCAACGGTGCACGACGCCAGCGAACTCGTCGGCTGAGCCGTCCCCGCGCCGAGGGCCCCGCCGGCTCCGCCGCACGCGGTCCACGGCCGTGCCCTACCCCGCATCGGCCCCCTTCCGCTTTCCTCATCCACCTGGACGTCAGCCGGGCCCGGCTGACGTCATGACGACAACAGAAGAGTTCATGAGACGAATACCTTGGACGCGCACCGCCACCCTGGGCGTGTGCGCCTCGATTGCGTCGCTCGCCCTGGCCGCTCCGGCGACCGCGGTCCCTGACCTCGCCGGCCGGGCAACCGCCTCCGCCACCCGGAGCGCGGCGGCTCCGCTGTCGCACCCCACACCCCCGGCGCCCTCGGCCGCCCCGACCACGCCGCCCCCGCCGGGCGGGCCGGTGAAACCGTCGAAGGGCGTGACGCCGGACGAGATCCGTAAGGCGCAGGAGGCGGAGCGGTATTGGACGCCCGAGCGCATCCACAGCGCCGTCCCCGTCGAGGCCCCGGACGCCGGCGGGAAGGCTCCGGACGAGCAGCCTGCTCCGGCGGTGCGCGGCAAGCGGTCGCTGCGGGAACCGAGTCATGAGGTCGGCGCGGGCATCGCCACGGTCGGTGTGTTCCTGGTCCGCAGCAACGAGGGGTCGCCGACCCCCAACCAGTTCTGTACGGCCAACTCCGTGACGTCGCCGACCAAGAGCCTGGTCATCACGGCGGCACACTGCCTCAAGGGCAACAAGTCCTACAGCAAGGTCGCGTTCGTCCCCGGTTACCGCGCCGGTGCCTCGGCGGCCGGCCAGGCCGGGGAGACGCCCTACGGCATCTTCCCGATGCAGGAGGGCAAGGTCTGGATCGACGGGCGGTACCTCTCCCCCTCCCCCTATGACGATGTGGACTTCGCCTTCCTCCGTGTCGGGCCGAACTCCCGCGGACAGCTCCTGGAAGACGCGACCGGCACCGGCAACACGCTGACCACCACCTCGTCCGCGAACCTCGCGCGCAAGAACGTGACCCTCATCGGTTACCCCGGCGGCCAGAAGACGCCGCTGCAGTGCACGAACGACACCAGCGCCGTCAAGAAACGGTTCATGGAAATCAAGTGCGACCGATTCCGCTCGGGCGTCAGCGGCGGCCCGTTCCTCGACGGCTTCGACGGCAGCCGCGGCAAGCTCGTCGGGGTCATCGGCGGCTACAACACCGGTGGACTCTCCGACGACACCTCCTACTCCGCACAGTTCGACGACGACGTCGTCCGGCTCTACGACCAGGCGGTCGGGGACGCGGAGCCGGACGAGCCCAACCTCATGGGCAGCGGCAGCACTTGGCAGCACGCCACCGTCCTGGCGACCGGCAGCTTCCACACCGCCTCGGTACGCGACCACCGCAGCGACCTGATCGTGCGCTGGTCCGACGGCGAGGTCTCTCTCTACCCGGGTAACGGCAGGTTCGGCTTCCGCAAGGACGTCCAGCTCCTCAAGGACAAGGACTGGCAACAGGCGGAGGTCATCACCGCCGGCGACTTCACCGGCGACGACACCGACGACCTCTTCGTCCGCTGGGCCAACGGCAGGATGACCCTCTACAAGGACGTCAACGAGACCAACAAGCTCACCGACGAGATCCAGCTCCGCGGCCCCAACAGCGCCTGGACGCACGCCGCGAAGATCACGGCCGGCCGCTTCGGCGGCGGCAACACGGCCAAGGACGACCTCGTGGTGCGCTGGGACGGTGGCGGGGTGACGCTGTACACCAACGTGGACGCCGACGGCATCCACGCCGAGAAGCAGCTCGCCAAGACCAACACCACCTGGCCGCACGCCGCGGACCTCGCCACCGGGGACTTCAGCGGCCCCGCGGGCGACCAGGACCTGTTCGTCCGCTGGAGCGACGGCGAGGTCACCGTCTACGAGGACCTCGCGGCGGCCGGACTCAAGAAGGAGCACCAGCTCCGCCCCGCGAAGTCCACGTGGCGCAGTGGCCTGCTGGCCACGGTCGGCGCGTTCGGCGGCGGTTCGGGCCAGGACGACCTCGTCGCACTGTGGCCCCAGGGCAAGCTGAGCCTGTACGCCGACACCACGGCCACGTCCCTGGCCCGGGAGCACAACCTCGTCCCCGCCATGGCCGACTGACCTCAGCGCGGACATGCTGCGGCGCCGTACGGGACGTCCCGTACGGCGCCGCGTCATCCGGTCAGCTGATCAGCTCGACGTCGGGCCGGTCGGGTGAGCCGTCCCCGGCAGGCGCGAGGACGACGCCCGCCACCGTGCGGGCGGCTTCCCGCGGGGACGGCGCGACGGTGCGCTCGGACAGCGGAAGCGGGGCGGGCGCCGGGTCCTGGATGCCGAGGAAGGCCCGGTTGACCACCCGCTCCGCGGCATGGCCGTCGTCCCACATGCAGAAGCGCGCCCGGAAAGCGGCACGCAGCTCCCTGGCCCGCTCGTCGTCCCAGCGGCCGCTGCGGAACGCCTCGATCAGCTCGTCCTCGCTGGTGGCGACCGCCCCCGGGGTATCTCCCGGCGTGCCGGAGAGCAGGTCGAAGGTGACGCCGCGGGAGCGGACGTACGTCTCCCAGTCGTCCGCGTAGGTGAGGATCGGCCGGTCGAGGTTCGCGTAGTCGAACATGATCGACGAGTAGTCCGTGATCAGCGCGTCCGCGGCGAGGCACAACTCCTCGACCGAGGGGTGCCGGGAGACGTCGATCAGCGCACCGCGCTCCTGGAGCTCCTGGAGGTGCGGGTCCTGCCCGTAGAAGTAGTGGGTGCGGACGAGGAGGACGAAGTCCGGGCCGAGCTCCCTGGTGACCTTCTCCAGGTCGAGCTGCGGGACGTAGCCGACTTGGTAGTCACGCACGGTCGGGGCGTAGAGGACCGCCGTCCGGCCGGGTGCGATGCCCAGCCGGGCACGGATGTCGAGGACGTCCTGGGCACCGGTCCGGAAGAAGACGTCGTTGCGCGGATAGCCGGCGTCGAGCGACTCGAAACCGCAGGGGTAGACCCGCTCCCACTGCTCGCTGGTGTGCTGGTTGGCGGAGACCGACAGGTCCCAGCGGTCGGCGCGTTCGAGCAGCTTGCGCATGCTCATGCCCTTGACGGCGGCCGGGTACTGCTGCTGGTCGATCCCCATCCGCTTGAGCGGAGTGCCGTGGTGGGTCTGGAGGTGGATCTGGCCCGGGCGCTTGACCACCGTGTCCGCGAAGTTGACGTTGTTGACGAAGTACGTCGCGCGCGCCATCACCTCCCAGTAGCGCGGCGAATTGACGACGACATGGTCCATGCCGTCCGGCACGGTGTCCACGACGTCCTCGCGCACGACCCACACGCCCTTGAGGTGCGGGGCCAGCTCCTTGGCCTTTTCGTAGACGGCCAGCGGATTGCAGGACGGGGTGCGGTTCCAGTAAGCGCTGAAGACGGCCAGGTCGGGGTCGAGAGGGCGCTTCAGCTGCATCCGGTAGAAGCTGGAGGTGGCCCGTTTGCTCACCGCACGCTGGGCCTTGCGCAGGCGCTGTTGACCGTTCTTCCGGGTCCGGTCCATCAGATTCAGGGCCTGGAATGCGCGGTACGAACCGCGTTCCAGGGCCTGGAACTGACGGGCGTCGACCTCCGCGGGCGGGGTGAACCCGGCGGGCTTGTGGCGCCGGTACATCGCTGCGGCGCGACGGAAGAACTCCGGCCGGTCCTGGACGAGGACGCGGCTTTCACGTGCGCCGGTGAACAGGAAATGGCTGACCATTCTCTCGAAGAACAGCGGCCGCAGCGGAGTGAGGTCCGGCCGGCCGTCGAGAAAGTCGAAGAGCCGCTGGTACTGGTCGAATATCGTGAAGTGCTTGCGGCCCGGCGTCTTCATGGAATTGCCGTGGCGGCGCTGCCGGTAGTCGACACAGGCGTGGTCCAGACACACGGCACGTTCGGCGGTGAGCATGGTCGTGTACACCATGAGGGCGTCCTCGTAGAGCCCGTCGGTGTACCGGAATCCGTTGTCGACGAAGAAGCGGCGCCGGAAAGCCCGGTTCCACACCACGGCGAACATCTGGAAGAACTCGGTGCGCTCGGCCGGCCGGAACACCTCCGCCCCGGCCTCGGCGAGCAGTTCACGGGCGGCACTCGGCTTGACCGCATGCCACCAATAACTGCGCACATGGTCGAAGAGCAGCAGGTCCGGGTCCTCGGAAGCGGCAAGGCGGTCGGCCATGGCACGCAGCGCGCCCGGAGTGAGGGTGTCATCACTGTCGAGGAAGAGCAGATAGTCCCCGCTCGCCCGCTCCACCCCGGTGTTCCGGGCCGCACCGATGCCACGGTTCTCGTCGTGGCGCACGGTGATCACCCGCGGGTCGCGGGCAGCGTACTCCGCGAGGATTTCACCGCTCCGGTCCGGCGAGCGGTCGTCGACCGCGATGACCTCGAAGTCGGCGAAATCCTGCTCCAACAGCGAGTTCAGGCACGCGCGAAGGTAGCCCTGCACGTTGTACACAGGAACGACGATGCTGAAGCGTGGGGCGGAGCTGAGGCCCGTTTCGGGCATGGCGGGGTTACTCCTAGAAGATGTCGGCCGCACGACACGGGCCTGAATTCTTGTGACTGTGAGTGTGACAACCGATAGGGCGGACGGGTTGCGCCCGGGCCGCGCGCCCCTCCTGTTGTGTCCATCACACTCAAGGTCGTCAACGGGCGCGAAGCATGCCCGGCGCGTGGCCGGCGGCAGCTTCGCGGGCGGACCGCCGCGCCCTCCCCTACGTGCCCGGTGACGTACTTCACGACAGCCGAAACAACGAGCCACGCACGCATGACGTCCCTCTCCATACACCTTTGTTTGCTGCAACCGAAAACCCTCCCACGGACCCTCGGAACCGGCTTGCCCTCTTGGCTGTCGGGAGTGATGACCGGGAGAAGGAAACTCGGAAGGACGTATTCACGTGTCGCTTTCCCTCGCCAGTGGCATCGGCGTCCTCGGCGGCGTGCTGATCGCGGTATGCGCCACCCTGGCCGGTCGCCCCCGGCGTATCGCTCACCGTGTGGTGCTGGCTCTCGGGTGGCTGTGGGTCGCCTGCGTCATCGGCTTCACCTTCGGCACCCGGTCCGGCGGCGGGCAGGCCGTCAATATTGCGCTGCTCGATGTGGCGAACCCCGCGGACCTCCTCGATTTCCTTCTGAACATGTTGCTGTTCGCCCCTGGCGGCATTCTCCTGGCCGTGCTGCGCACCGGTGTGTGGCCGGCCGGAGCGCTCGCTTTTCTCGGTTCCCTGGCCATTGAGGTCACGCAGTATCTGACCGCGTCCGGACGGACCGCGGACATCAACGACCTGCTCTCCAATACCTCGGGGTGCATAGCCGGTTATGCGTGCGCGGCGGCCGTGCGAAAGGCCGCACACGAAATCGGCCGGCGTCACCGGTACGCACACGAGGTCGACAGGCTTTCCCGCCGGTAGCGCACGGCGCCCCGTACGCTTCCCTCGTCAAGGTGGCGTGCGAGGGAGGAGTGGACCGCGGTGCGTGTACTGCTGGGCATCGCCGGAGCCGTGATCGTGCTCGGGATCTTCTCCTCGGTGCTGCACTCGCTGGTGATCCCCCGGCCGACCCGGCCCGGCTTCAGCCGGTACGTCCAGCGTCTGGTCCAGTGGCCGTTCCGGCTGGTGGCCGACCACCTGCCGAGCGTCGGGGCCAGGGACCGGGTGCTCGCTCCCATGGCGCCCATGGCCATCGTCGTCACCCTGATCAGCTGGCTGGTGGCCTTCCTGATCGGATACGCGCTGCTGGAGGCGGCGGTGAGCCGGCTCGGCCTCAGGGAGGCGCTGATCGAGGCGGGCTCCTCGCTCTTCACCCTCGGCTTCGCCAGCGGCAACCGCGTCTCCCTGAACGTCATCGACTTCTGCGCCGCGGCCACCGGCCCGATCGTGATCGGCCTGCAGGTGGGCTATCTGCCCGCGCTCTACGGCGCCTATCAGCGCAGGGAGACCGAGGTCACCCTGTTGCAGGCCAGAGCCGGCAGCCCGCCGTGGGGGCCGGAGATCCTCGCCCGCTATGCGCAGGTCGACCTGCTGGACGACCTCACCGAGCTGTTCCGGAACTGGGAGCGGTGGAGCGCCGGGGTGAGCGAGAGCCACACCACCTACCCGATCCTGATCCACTTCCGCTCCCCGAGGGCGTCCCGCAACTGGCTGATCGCCCTGCTGGCCGTGTTGGACGCCGCGGCCCTGCAACTGGCCTTCACCCCCTCCCGGCGGCAGGCCGAGGCACGGATGGCGCTGCGGGCGGGCTTCGTGTGTCTGCGCGACATCGCCGACACCGAGGGCATCCTCTATGACCGTGATCCCCACCCGGACGACGTGCTGCAATTGGACTACGAGGACTTCCTGCGGGGCGTGGAGCGGATGAGGTCCCAGGGCTATCCCATGGAACGCACACCGCAGGAGGCGTGGCCCCATTTCCGTGGCTGGCGGGTCAACTATGAGCCGCTCGTCCACCGCCTGGCGCGCGACATCGAGGCGGTACCGGCCCCGTGGTCCGGGGCGCGCCGTACGGAGGTGGCCACCTACGCCCCGCTCACCCCGATCGACCGCCGCCCCGTCGGGTAGGGCGGGTCATCGGATCGACCCGGCCCATCCTCCATCGCGGGGCAGCAGTGAGCCGAGCGGCTCCAGGATCGAGCGCGGATGCCCTGGTCACCTACACTCGTCGGATGGCGAAGTATTTCGACGTGCACCCGGAGAATCCCCAGCGACGCACCATCGGCAATGTGGCGGACAGTATCCGCTCCGGCGCGCTCGTCGTGTACCCGACCGACTCCTGTTTCGCGCTGGGGTGCCAGCTGGGCAGCCGGGACGGCATCGGCCGGATCCGGTCGATCCGCAACCTCGACGACCGTCATCACTTCACCCTCGTGTGCCAGAACTTCGCGCAGCTGGGGCAGTTCGTGCACATCGACAACGATGTGTTCCGCACGATCAAGGCAGCGACGCCCGGCAGTTACACCTTCATCCTCCCGGCGACGAAGGAGGTCCCCCGCCAGCTGCTGCACCCGAAGAAGAAGACGGTCGGCGTCCGGATCCCCGACCACGCCGTCGCCCAGGCCCTGCTCGCCGAGCTCGGGGAACCGCTGCTCTCCAGCACCCTGCTCCTGCCCGACGAGGAGGAGCCGATGACCCAGGGCTGGGAGATCAAGGAGCGGCTCGACCACGTGGTGGACGCCGTACTCGACTCGGGCGACTGCGGCACCGAGCCGACCACGGTCATCGACTTCTCCGGCGGCGAACTCGACATCGTCCGCCGAGGAGCGGGCGACACCACGCGGTTCGAGTAGGCGCTTCGAGGGCGGCGTGGCACCGTCCACGCCCCTGATTGCCGGTGTTCCGTGCGGGAACGAGACGTTGCCGGCCCGTACCGAGAAGGCGCCGAACGCGGCAGGGTCCGCTCAGCCCGGGACACCGGCCATCCCCGCGCATCCGAGTCCCCTCACGACCTCGCATGCCGCATGCCGCACGCTGCCCGGAGCGTGCGGCATGCGGCATGCGAGGGGTCGAGCCGGGTCCGCTCGATGGTCGAATAGCCGCCGTACGCAGGCGAGCCGTTGAAGTCGGCCGGGGACACTGCCATGCCATGCCATGCCCTGCCATGCCGTGCCACCGCCCGCCCGAGGACACGTGCGGGGTTGCTCACGCGGCCAAGCCGCAAGCCGTCACACCGTCACCTGCGCACGCATGCCGTCATGCCGTCATGCCGTCATGCCGTCATGCCGTCAAGAAGCCTTCTCCACAGGGGCCTTGGCGTCATCGCGCGCAATGCGGGTGATAGATTCTCAACACGTGTCTATTTTCTTGGAATCGGCCGTGAAGCCTGCGGCGGGGCGCCCCGTGTGGCGTCCGCACCGCATCGTGGAGAGGGAGCATCATGCGCATTCTCATCACCGCACAGGCGAGTTATTCCCACCTCGCCCCTCTGGTGCTACCGGTGGCGGAAGCAGCACAACGGGCAGGTCATGAGGTAGCCGTCGCCACCGGCGCCGACGTGGTCGACCACGTCGAGAAACGGGGGATCACCGCGTTCACGCTGCCCGACGTCCAGGGCCTGGGGGAGGTACTTCAAGGGGGAGCAGTCCAGCGCCCGGTGGGCATGGAGCAGGTCGGTTCCGTGACGATAGAACTGGAGCCGGAGTTCTTCGCGGCGGCCTTCGTCGGGCTGTTGGCCGCTCCCTGCGCCCGCGACCTCCTCGACCTGGCGCGGGAGTGGCAGCCGGATCTGATCCTCCATGAGTCGACCGAGTACGGCGGCTATCTGGCCGCTGAACGCCTCGGCATACCGCACGGCGCGTTGGACATCGCTCCGATGGCGCCCTACGCCCATCCTCTCGTCACGGACGAGCTCAACCGGCAGCGCGCGGAATTCGGCCTGGAGCCGGTTTCCGACCCCTGGCACCCCTTCCGCGCCTTCCGGGCCGGAGTCGTTCCGGAGGACTTCTACCCGCCGGACAGCCGGCTGCCCGGCGCCCGCCACTACCGGGTTCCGGCTCAACAAGCACGGGGCACCCTCGACCCGGACATCGCCCAACTCCCCACGGACCGGCCGCTCGTCCTCGCCACCCTCGGCTCGAACGTTCCGCGGTTCTCCGAGGGTGCCACCGCTCTGCTCCGGACCATCATCGAGACACTCGGGGAGCTGCCGGTCACCGGTGTCGTGGCGCTGGGAGCGGACCGCGATCCGCAGCTGTGGGAGGGGCCGCGCGCCGAAAACGTCCATCTGACGTCGTTCGTCCAGCAGGAGCTGCTTCTCCAGTCCAGCGATCTGTTCCTGACCCACGCGGGCTTCAACGGGACCCGGGAGGCGCTGACGGCCGGAGTGCCCATGGTGGCCGTGCCGTTGTTCGCCGAGCAGTCGCAGAACGCCGGCCGGCTCCAGGAACTGGGCGTCGGGACCCGGCTCAAGGCCCAGGATGTCACCCGTGAGGCGCTGTCCGCGGCGCTGCGCACCGTGCTGGAGGACCGCTCGTACCGGTCCCGTGCCCAGGGACTCCAGCGTCGGGCCCATGCGCTGCCGGATCTCGACCGGCTGGTGGAGGACGCGGCGGCGCTGGTCCCCTGAGCCGGAGGCTGCCGCCCGCCATCGGCCCGGCTGGAGCGGATCTCGGTGGAGAGCACGCACGGCGGCCGTCGAACCGGTACTCGGCGGCCCCGTGCGTGCCCGGCGCCGTACGCGACGACCGGTCGCGATGCGACCGCGCCGTCGAAAGGCACGGCGCAAGGCCCTGGTGCCACGGGGAGGTGCTTGTAGCATCGGGTCCCGGCACCGGAAAGGGGACCGACTGTGACCTGCGCCGATGCAGTGACGAACGCGCCCGAACGGGCCGCGCCACAGGAGACCGTGACACGCGGCCCGGACGCGGAGGCAGCGCTTCCGGAGCGTAAGGGCGAGCGCACGCGTCGGCGCATCCTGACTGCCGCGCGGCGCAAGTTCGCAGAGGTCGGCTACGAACGCGCCACCATCCGGGCCATTGCGGCCGAGGCCGACGTGGACAAGTCGTCCGTCATCCAGTATTTCGGCAGCAAACAGGAGCTCTTCCGCGAGGCCGTCCGCTGGCACATCCCGCACGACGAATTCACCACCGATGACCCCGGCCACATGGTGGAGAACCGGCTGCGCGGCATGTTGGGCAACTGGGCGGCGGAACAGGACAGCCCCATGGCGGTTCTCCTGCGGACCAGCATGACGAGCGAGGACGCCGCGGAGCTGCTGCGCCGGCATCTGACCACGGAGGTGACCGACCATTTCGCCGGCACCATCGACGCCCCCGATGCCCGGCTGCGCGCCGCGCTGTTCGGCGCGATCATGATGGGCATCGCCAGCCAGCGCCACCTGCTGCACCTGCCCGACCTGGCCGAGGCCGACGTGGAGGACATCGTCCGGCTCGCGGCTCCCTTGCTCCGCGACCTCATCGCCCCGGAGGGATAGCCGGCCGCGCCGTAGGCGCCTCCCGTCAACGGGGAGATCACCGTCGAAGGCCCCAAGAGTGCGGTCCAGCTCGGCAGTTGCGCGTTCCCGGGCGATGTCAGGCGGCGGACGACAGCGGTGTGGTCCGGGTCCCGGGCCGTTGCGGGCCTGCCGGTGACAGGCCCGCAACGGCATCCGCGGGTGCGGTGATCAGAGCCGGTCGAGGATCTTGTTCATCTTCGCGACCTCGGCGGTCTGGTTCTTGATGACGTCGCCGGCGAGCTTCTTGGCGGTCGCATTGCGGCCGTTGCGCTGTTCGTCCTTGGCCATGGTGATCGCGCCGTTGTGATGGCCGATCATCATCTGCGCGAACTTCCTGTCGAAGCCCTTGCCCTTGGCGGCCTTGAGGTCCGTCATGTCCTTCGCGGACATCATCCCGGACATGCCGTCCTTGCCCCCGGAGCCGTGGTCCATGCCGCCGGAGCCGTGGTCCATGCCGCCGGAGCCGTGGTCCATGCCGCCGGAGCCGTGGTCCATGCCGGGCATGCCGTGCGCGGACGACGCGGGGGCGCCCCACGCCTTGAGCCATGCCCGCATGGTCGTGATCTCGGGGCCCTGGGCCTTCTCGATCGCCGCCGCCAGGGTCTTGATCTCCGTGTCGGAGGCCCTGCCCTCAGCCAGTTCGGCCATCTCGACGGCCTGCTCATGGTGCGGGATCATGCTCTGCGCGAAGGTGACGTCCGCGTCGTTGGACGCACCCGGGGCGGGGTTCGCCGCGGACTTCTTCGCGGCGGACGGCGCACTCGTGCTCTCGTGATGCGTGCCGCTCGTCCGGTCGTTGCTGCCGCACGCGGCGAGCAGCAGGGCTCCCGAAGCGAGGACCCCTACGGCCGCGAGGCGGCGGGTCAGGGGACGTCGGACGGTGCGCTGTACGGAACTCATGTCGATACACCTCATGTTGTCGGTGGTGCGGAGGGGTGGCGCGTACGCGGCTTCGCGGGACGCGCGCAGTGCGCGACCGCGAGGACGGGTCGGCCTAGATCCGCAGGACGGACAACCGGGTGAGATCGGGTGGGCGAGGTGGAGGGTTGGGCCGCAGCAGTGCGACGGCGTTCGCGAGGAGGTCGGCGAGCCATCCGGGCGTCCGGGTGAGGGCCACGCCCAGCAGGATCGTGAGCGCCCAGGTCCCGAGCACGGCCCTGCACAGCGAGGCCATGTTCATGCCCGTGCCGGGTCCGGGAGCGTAGTGCGAGGACGGGCCGTCGGTGGAACGCCCGGAGTGGGCAGATGTCCCGGAGGGTGTGGAAGGCCCGGTCCCGGAGTGAGTGGAGGTCCCAGGGTGTGTCGAGCGGGTGGGCGGTGCGTGGGGCGTAGCGGTGTCGGGGGCGGCAGGTGGGTCGGACATCGCGGCCATGCCGGTGGTGTGGCCTGACGCGGCGTGGCCACCGGAGCCTGCGGTCCCGTCGGGATGGCCGACGGTGTGCATCACGAAGACACCGAGCGCGAGCACCACGACCAGCAGGAGATGCGCCATGGCGCCACCTGCTCGTACGTACCGTCTCGTGTGCACCGCTCCTGGACCTCCTGAGGAGGAGCGTACCCAAGGAGGCGGATCGAGCCGTGCTTCGGGGGGCCTGCGCGCCCCGGAAGCCAACTGCTGGCGGGCGGTTCCCAGACCGCGCAGTCATGGGCGAAGAGCACACGTCGTGGGTCGAGGGCGGCGAGGCGGTCCCACCACCGAGGGGCGGGCAGCGGCACGTCCGGAGCGTCCGGTGCGGCGTGGCGGGCGAGGTGGTCCGCGGCGAAGTCGGATGCGCGGTCGTACGCCTGACCGGCCAGGACCACCGTGCCGTCGCCCCGCCGGACCGCCAGGGATTGGTGCGCCGGTGTGTCCGGACGTAGGGAGGATCCAGATGCCCGGCCGGATCTCGGCCTCACCGGTGAGTTCCTCGTAGCAGGCGCCGGGGAAGTCGATGAACTCGTCGATCGTGTAGTCGCCGCGGCGGGCGGTGGCCAGCTCCACGTCCTCCAAGTAGGCCAGCACCGGCTCCACCCGCGGTAGCGGGCCGCCGGTCTCCGACGCGGGCCGGATGACATGTCCGAGGTCCAGGCGGCGTACTGCCGTGTCATTCCCCATCCGGCCATCCTGACCGCCCGTCATGCCGGTTCGCCGACTGTTCCGCCGACGGCGTAGGGACGCGCATCACCATGGCGACACGCATGCACCATGGCGAGGGAACCCACCCCGGGCGGGCTGGTCGGGCTTCTGGCTGGTCGGACTGCTCGGAACGCGGCGCCGTCCCCCTCCGCGTCACGGCGCAGGGGGACGGCCGGGCGTCAGCGGGACTCGTGCAGCACCATGGCCGAGCCGCCGCCACGGCGCTTGGGTTCGGCCACCGCCATGATCCTGCCGCGGGGCAGGAACTCCAGCGCGGCCACCGCCCCGATCTCCGGTGAGGGGGTGAAGGCCTTCGGGGCCAGGACGAACCGGTGCCCCATCGCCTCCAGCTTCTTGCGCTCGGGAGAGTCGAGGAAGGCCGGTTCGGCTTCCGTCTGCGCCGCGTTCCGCTGCGAGATACGCGGTGCGGCGACCGCCTCCGGCAGCGACATGCCGAGGTCCAGACGGTTGACCAGGGTCTGCAGCACGGTGGTGATGATCGTGGCGCCGCCCGGCGAACCGACGGCCATCATCGGCTTGCCGTCCCGCAGGATGATCGTCGGCGACATGCTGCTGCGCGGACGCTTGCCCGGACCCGGCAGGTTCGGGTCCGGCGTCCCCTTGGTGAGGGGCGCGAAGTCGAAGTCGGTCAGCTCGTTGTTGAGCAGGAAGCCGCGGCCCGGCACGGTGATGGCCGAGCCACCGGTCTGCTCGATCGTCAGGGTGTAGGAGACGACGTTGCCCCAACGGTCCGCGGTGACCAGATGCGTGGTCGAGGGCCCCTCGTGCGGTTGCTTGTTCCCGGTCTTCCCGTGGCAGCCCGAGTCCGGGTGGCGTGGGTCCGCCGGGGCCAGCGGGCTGGTCAGCGCCTTGTCGGAACGGATCAGGCAGGCCCGGCTCTTGGCGAACTCCTTGGCGAGCAGGGGCTTGGTGGGCACGTCCGAGAACGCCGGGTCGCCCACCCAGCGGTTGCGGTCCGCGAAGGAGATCCGGCTGGCCTCCAGGTAGTGGTGCAGGGCCTGCGTCCGGTCGGCCTTTGAGAGGTGGAAGTTGTCGAGGATGTTCAGCGCCTCGCCGACCGTGGTGCCGCCCGCCGAGGACGGCGCCATGGAGTAGACGTCCAGCCCGTGGTACGTGATCCGGGTCGGGTCCCGGCGTTCGGTCGTGTAGCGGGCGAGGTCGTCCGGCTTCATCAGGCCGGGCCGGGCCTGGTGGTGGGCGCCGGATGCCACGGGCGGCTTCTGGACCGTCCGCACCACGTCGCGGCCTATGCTGCCGCGGTAGAGCGCGTCCACGCCGTCACCGGCGAGCTGCCGGTAGGTCCGGGCGAGGTCGGGGTTGCGGAAGCGCGAGCCGACCACCGGGAGCTCGCCCTTGGGCAGGAACAGGTCCGTGGTGGACTTGATGTCGCGGAAGCGCTTCTCGTTCATGGCCGTCTGGGCCCGGAACTCCTTGTTGACCACGAAGCCGTCGTCGGCGATCCGGGTGGCCGGGCGCAGGGCCTTCGCCAAGGAGACCGTGCCCCAGCTCTTGAGCGCCTTGTCCCAGGTGGCCGGCGTGCCCGGGACGCCGACCGACAGCCCCGAGTTGATCGCGTCCTCGGTGGGCAGCGGCTTACCCGTCTTGGGGTCGAGGAACGAGTCGGCGCGCATGGTGGACGGCGCGGTCTCCCGGCCGTCGATGGTGCGCACCTTCTTGGCCTTGGCGTCGTAGTAGACCATGTAGCCGCCGCCCCCCACTCCCGCGGAGTAGGGCTCGACCACGCCGAGGGCGGCAGCGGTTGCCACCGCCGCGTCCACGGCGTTGCCTCCCTTGCGCAGCACCTCCAGCCCCGCGCGGGAGGCATACGGGTTGACGCTGGACACCGCGCCGCCGCTGCCGGTGGCGACCGCCTTCTTCGCGGGCGCCGGCGGTGTGGCGTCGGCCGCGGACGCGGTTCCACCGGCACTGCAGGACGTGGCCAGCAGGGAAAGACTGAGCGCTGCCGCGGACGCGGCGGCGACAGCGGCACGACGGACAGCCATTCGGCCTCCAGGATTTCGCTGTGATGTGCAGGGAATTCCCGAAACCCTGGCACCGTTCGGGTGGCGGATCAACGCTGAGCTGCAAGGTTTGCGTGAGATCTGAGGTTTCCCCTCGGTAACCCCCGTGGGGTCGGGGGACGCGGCGGTCCGCTTCGCAGCCGTGGGCGGGCATCGGCACCTGCGGCCAACTACGACTCTCCTCCCGCCTGTTGACGGCTTTGCAGGCGAGTCGGTACCGGACGGCCAGGGGGACGCGCGCCCGAGCGCGGGACGCATCCCCGCCTCGCCGCGCTCGGCGCCCCTCAGGCGTCCGCACCCGGCGGCTCCCCGGTGTCCGCGCCCGGCGGCCCCCCGGCGTCCGTGCCACCACTCCGGTGGACACGCGGCCGCCACGTCGCTGAACACCTGGTGGGCATGCTGTCAATGCGTACCCTGACCTGGCCGTCTCGTAGATGGCTTGATCCTTTCGCGGTACGACAGGAGCACACGATGGCCGCCTCCGCCCCTGCCGGTTCGTCCGGGGCCGCAGTGCGGCATCGCTTCCGGGCGTGGATGCTGGAGGGGCTGGCCGACATGGCCAAGCACCACCCCGGTCCACATGCCACCCCGCAGGGGGTCGAACGGGGGCAGCGGTGGTGGCGGGTGATGTGCCTGACCGGTGTGGACTACTTCTCCACCCTCGGCTATCAGCCGGGCATCGCCGCTCTGGCCGCGGGGCTGCTGTCGCCGGTGGCCACCATGGTGCTGGTCGTGGTGACGCTCGCCGGGGCGCTGCCGGTCTACCGGCGGGTGGCCGAGGAGAGCCCGCACGGCCAGGGGTCGATCGCGATGCTGGAGCGGCTGCTGACCTTCTGGAAGGGCAAGCTGTTCGTCCTGACCCTGCTGGGTTTCGCCGCGACCGACTTCCTCATCACCATCACCCTGTCGGCAGCCGACGCCGCCACCCACCTGGTGGAGAACCCGCACGTCAGCAACGTCCTCCACAATCAGGAACTGGTCATCACGCTGATCCTGATCGCGCTGCTCGGCGCGGTGTTCCTCAAGGGCTTCCTGGAGGCGATCGGGGTGGCGGTCGTTCTCGTGGCCCTCTATCTGGGGCTCAACGCGGTCGTGGTCGTCGTCGGACTGTGGCATGTGATCACCGCCGCGCAGGTCATCCCCGACTGGTCCCAGGCGCTGACCGCCGAACACGGCAACGTGCTGGCGATGATCGGCGTGGCGCTGCTGGTCTTCCCGAAGCTGGCGCTGGGCCTGTCCGGCTTCGAGACCGGCGTGGCGGTCATGCCCCATATCGAGGGCAACCCCGCCGACACCGAGGAACGGCCGGTCGGGCGGATCCGCGGGGCGAAGAAGCTGCTCACCACCGCTGCCGTCATCATGAGCGTCTTCCTCATCATCACCAGCTTCGTGACGACCCTGCTCATCCCCAAGGAAGCGTTCCAGCCAGGGGGTTCGGCCAACGGGCGTGCCCTGGCCTATCTGGCCCACGAGTATCTGGGCTCCGCGTTCGGCACCGTCTACGACGTGTCCACCATCGCCATCCTGTGGTTCGCCGGCGCCTCGGCCATGGCCGGCCTGCTCAACCTGATGCCGCAGTACCTGCCGCGCTACGGCATGGCGCCCCACTGGGCCCGGGCGGTCCGTCCGATGGTGCTGATCTTCACCCTGATCGCCTTCCTCGTGACCTGGCTCTTCGACGCCGACGTGGACGCCCAGGGCGGCGCGTACGCCACCGGCGTCCTGGTCCTGATCAGCTCCGCCGCGATCGCGGTGACCATCGCCGCCCGGCGCGCCCGTGAGCACGGCTGGTGGATCGGCTTCGCCGTGATCGCCCTGGTGTTCGTCTACACCACGATCGCGAACATCATCGAGCGCCCCGACGGCGTCAAGATCGGTGCCTGCTTCATCACCGGCATCATCCTGCTGTCGTTCCTCTCCCGCCTCGCCCGCTCCTTCGAGCTGCGGGTGACCAGCGTGGTGCTCGACGACATCGCGCAGCGGTTCATCCGCGACATCGCCCAGCGCAAGATCCGCTTCATCGCGAACGAGCCCGACCAGCGCGATGTCGCCGAGTACCGCGACAAGCTCCAGCAGATCCGCGAGGACAACGACATCCCGACGTCCGAGGACTTCATCTTCGTCGAGGTCACCGTCGGCGACCCGTCCGAGTTCGAGAGCAAACTCCAGGTACGGGGCGAGGTGCTGCACAACCGCTTCCGCGTGCTCTGCCTGGAGAGCCCTGCGGTCTCCAACTCACTGGCTGCTCTGCTGCTGCACGTACGCGATGTCACCGGACACCGGCCGCACATCTACTTCGAGTGGACCGAAGGCAACCCCTTCGCCCAGTTCCTGCGCTTCTTCCTGTTCGGCCAGGGCGAGGTCGCCCCCGTCACCCGCGAGGTCCTCCGCGAGGCCGAACCCGACCGGGCCCGCCGCCCCCACGTCCACGTGGGCTGAGCGACGGCGCGCACCGCCTCCCCGCCCCACTCCCCCGCCGGCGACCGAGCCGGTTGGCTTGTCAACTCCCGCTCTGTACGAGAGAGTTGCGGGCCGGTGGCAACATGACGGGCCGCCGTATCCGCCGCTCCCCACCCCGCCCCGTGCCGCTCCGACTGAAGAGAAGAGGAGTGGGTACACGAGGGCCACGTTGATCAATGGACAAGGGGAGGGGCGCGTGGTGAGGACCGATGAGTTGAGCGTCGAGGTGTCCGTCATCGATCCGCAGGTGGCGGTCGTGGCCGTCCAGGGGGAGCTGGACACGGAGACCGGCACCGTGCTTCATCATCAGCTCGCCAACCAGCTCGTGCACGGCCGGCAGCACCTCGTGGTCGACCTGCGGTCCGTCCCGTTCATGGATTCCTCCGGCCTGAGCGTCCTCATCCGGGCGGGCAACGACGCCAAGCGGGTCGAGGGAAGTCTGCGGCTGGCCGCGGTGTCCCCCGAGGTCCTGCGGCTGCTCGACCTCACCGGGATCAGTGTGACCATGCCCGTGCACGCCAGCCCCGAGGAGGCGCTCTTCGCGCTCGCGGCGGCCGCGCTGCCGGATGCGGCAGCGTCCGGGCCGGAGGCCGGCGACACCCCCGGCGAGTGAACGGGGTCGAGCGCCTCGTGGCGCGGCGCGCACGGCAACTGTCGGTGGGAGCCCTGCTGCTCCTCGCCGTCGGCTTCATGGCCGCCTCGGTGCGGTGGTCGCCCTGGTACGGGCCACCGGCCGTGCTCTTCCTGGCGCTCGGCGTGCTCGGGGTGGCCGATTTGACCCAGCGCCGCCACTCCGTGCTGCGCAATTACCCGGTCATCGGGCATCTGCGCTTTGCGCTGGAGGCGCTCCGGCCGGAATTGCAGCAGTACTTCATCGAGCGCAACTTCGACGGCCGGCCCTTCGACCGTGATGTACGCACCCTCGTGTACGAACGCGCCAAGGGCGTCGACGCGGAGGAACCCTTCGGTACCGAACGGGACGTCTATGCCACCGGATACGAATATCTGGTGCCGTCCATGGCGCCCGAGCCGGTGCCCGAGCAACCGCCCACGGTGCGGATCGGCGGACCCGACTGCACCACGCCGTACGACATGGCGTTGCTGAATGTCTCGGCGATGAGCTTCGGGTCGCTGTCGGCCCAGGCCGTGCTCGCTCTGAACAAGGGGGCCGCCATGGGCGGTTTCGCGCAGGACACCGGTGAAGGCGGGCTGTCCGAGTACCACCTGCGGCACGGTGGCGATCTCATCTGGGAGATCGGGACCGGCTATTTCGGATGCCGCACGGCCGACGGGGATTTCGCGCCGTCCGAATTCGCCGACAAGGCCGCCCACGAGCAGGTCAGGTGCATTTCGCTGAAGATATCCCAGGGCGCCAAACCGGGCATCGGCGGTGTGCTGCCCGGTGGCAAGGTCAATGCCGAGATCGCCCGGGTACGCGAGGTGCCCGAAGGTCGGACCGTGCAGTCCCCGTCCTACCACCGGACGTTTTCCACCCCGCGCGGGCTGGTCCATTTCCTCGCGAGGATGCGCGAGCTGGCCGGCGGCAAACCCGTCGGGTTCAAGCTGTGCGTCGGTTCGCGACGGCAGTTCCTCTCGGTCTGCAAGGCCATGCGGGAGGAGGGAGTGACCCCCGATTTCCTCGTCGTCGACGGCGCGGAGGGCGGCACCGGGGCCGCTCCCCTGGAATTCGCCGACCATCTGGGCGCCCCGCTGACCGAAGGTCTGATCACCGTGCACAACGCGCTGGTCGGCAGCGGACTGCGCCACCGCATCAAAATCGGCGCGAGCGGAAAGGTCGCCACCGGCGCCGACATGGTCAAGCGCCTGGTGCAGGGTGCGGATTACACGAATGCGGCACGAGCCATGATGATGGCCGTCGGCTGCATCCAGGCACAGCGCTGCCACACCAACACCTGCCCGGTCGGGGTGGCGACCCAGGATCCGCGCCGGGGCCGGGCCCTGGACGTCGGTGACAAATCCGCGCGCGTGCACCGGTTTCAGAAAGCAACGGTGCACAGCGCCTTGCAGATCATGGGTTCCATGGGTGTCCGGAATCCGGACGACCTCCGGCCCTGCATGCTGCACCGGCGGATCGACCCGCTCACCGTCCGGTCGTACGAGGAGCTCTACGACTGGCTGCGCCCCGGCGAGTTGCTTGCGGACCCGCCTCAGGACTGGGCCGCCGACTGGGCGGCGGCCGACCCCGATCACTTCGGTGTCTGAGCCGGGTCCGAGACATGTCCGGGACCGGGCGGTGAACTGGCAAGTCATCCGCATGAGAGTGTTCTTGCCGGGTAGGCGGCCGCTGTGCGTTCGCGTGTGCCGGATGCACAGGGAGGCATGATGACCACCGTCGTGAACGACACCCCAACCGAGCAGCACTCCGACCTGGCCACAGAACTGCCGGAGGTGGAGTGCCCCAGCGCGGTGGCCCCGAGGGACGCGAGGGAGCTGTCGAAGCAGTTCTTCGACCGGCTGCGGTTCCTCGACGAGGGCACGCACGAGTACCAGTACGCGCGGAACACGCTCATCGAGATGAACATGTCGATGGTGCGCTACGTCGCGCGTCGCTACCGCAATCGTGGCGACGACATGGAAGACATCATCCAGGTCGGCACGATCGGACTGATCAAGGCCATCGACCGCTTCGACCTCTCCCGTGAGGTCGAGTTCTCCACCTTCGCCGTGCCCTACATCCTCGGCGAGATCAAGCGCTTCTTCCGCGACACCGGCTGGGCGGTGCACGTCCCGCGCCGGCTGCAGGAGCTGCGCAGCGATCTGGCGAAGGCCAAGGAGGAGCTGCACGTCCAGCTCGACCGCGACCCCACGGTCCAGGAACTCGCCGCCCATCTGGACCTGTCGGAGGACGAGGTGATCGAGGGGATCGTCGCGGCCAACGGCTACTCCGCCGGCTCGCTGGACACCCCCACCGATCCCGACCCCTCCCACCAGCGTCGTGCCCTCGCCGAGGTCCTGGGCGAGGAGGATCCGGCCATGGGGACCGTCGAGGACCTGCACGCCCTCGCGCCGCTGTTGCAGGAGCTCGACGCGCGGGAGCGCCAGCTGATCGAGCTGCGCTTCGGGCAGGAGATGACCCAGTCCCAGATCGGCGCCGAGCTCGGCGTCTCCCAGATGCACGTCTCCCGCCTGCTCACCCGCACCCTGACCAAGCTGCGCGCCGGCATGCTCAGCGACCGCTGACCGGGACCGTTCCCGTCGGGCGGGCTCCGGCCGTAAAGGCCGGGTGCCCGCCCGCGGTCGTCGGGGCGGCGCGTACGTCCGGTGCCCCCGTCGTCGCCACCGGGCCATGGCGAGGGAGCACGCACCGCGCCGGCGGTATGCGGGCCGTGGCGTCGTACGCGGTCCGTACGGGCCCGCGGCCGGGGTGGGGTGCATGATGGAAGTAATCGAATAGACGCACGTGAAGAGGCGTAATTCGTGAGCGACGGATTCCTGGAGACCGGCTACGGGAGCGACGAGACCGGTGGCGAGGACGTACGGCCCGACCGCGAGGGTCAGGCCGAGGCGTTCGATGCGATCGGTGACCGCTATGACGAGGCGTTCCCGTTCAAGGAGGGACAGCTCGCGGCCGGCGAGTGGCTGATCCGCTCGCTGCCCCGCGGCTCCCGCGTCCTCGACCTCGGCTGCGGAACCGGCCTTCCGACCGCCCGGCAGCTGGTGGACGCGGGGTGCGAGGTGGTCGGCGTCGATCTGTCCCGTGGGATGGTCGCGCTCGCGCGTAAGTATGTGCCCGATGCAACGTTCCACCGGCTGGACATCGCCGATCTGGCGCCCGGCGGCCCGCACGACCTGGGTCGCTTCGACGCGGTCGCGGCGTTCTTCTCCCTGCTGATGCTGCCGCGTGCCGAGATCCCCCTCGCGCTGCACACGGTCCACGACCTGCTGGTCCCCGGTGGCCTGTTCGCGCTCGCGATGGTGGAGGCCGACGTCGACTACTTCACGATGCGGTTCCTCGGCAACACCATCCGGGTGTCCGGCTATCTGCGGGAGGACCTGCGCAAGGTCATCGAGGCGGCGGACTTCGGGATCGTCGAGGAGACCTCGTACACCTACGCCCCGTCGGTCTCGGACGTACCGCCCGAGGAGCAGCTCTTCCTGCGCTGCCGGCGGCGCGACTGAGGCCGGCACGTCCTGGCACCCACCGGACGGACACCACGAGTGACGGACACCCACGAGTGATGGAGCCCCGCACCCCCGACCACGGACCCGGCAGGCTCCCCGCCGGATCCGGGGGGCGTCCTGCGGAGGGTGCCCGGGGGGAAGCGGAGCGTGGCCCCGAGGCGCAGACGGACCGTCTGCGCTACCTCGAATCCGCGACGCGGCGGATCGCCTGGGGCAGCAGCCGGGACGAAACGCTGGGGGAACTGTGCCGGGCGGCGATCCCCGCGTTCGCCGACGCGGTCCTCGTCCACCTGCGGGATCCGCTGCCGAGCGGGGAAACAGCGCCGGCCGGGCCGATCGTCCTGCGGCTGGACAGCATGGCCCAGGGGCCGGAGGTTTCGGTGACCGAGGCGCCCGCGGGGACCGCCGAGTTCGTGCCGCTGACGGTGCGCGGACGGTTCGTGGGGATCCTGCTGGCGGGGCGGCCCGTGTTCGGCGACGCCCCCGGGCTCGTGCCCACGGTGACCGCCCTGCTGGAGCCGGTGGCGAGCCTGCCGGCGACCACGTCACCGGGCCGGCGGCTGATCGTCGCCCCGCTGTACGGCCGCCGGCACGTCCTGGGCACCGTCGCCCTGCTGCGCGGGACCGGCCGGCCCGCCTTCACGGACGACGATCTGCTCGTCGCCTCCCAGCTGGCCACGCATGCCGCGCTGGGCATCGACAAGGCGCGGGAGTCCGGCCAAGAGGCTTCCATGGCGGACGCGCTCCAGCTCACGATGCTGCCCTCGTCGCTGCCCCGGACCACGGGCGTCCGACTGGCCAGCCGGTATCTGCCGGCTTCCGACACCGCGCAGGTGGGCGGCGACTGGTACGACGCGATTCCGCTGCCCGGCAACCGCGTCGCGCTGGTCGTCGGCGATGTCATGGGACACTCCATGACCTCCGCCGCGATCATGGGCCAGCTGCGGACCACCGTGCAGACCCTCGCCGGGCTCGACCTGCCGCCCGAGGAGGTACTGCACCACCTCGACGAGCAGGCCCAGCGCCTGGGCAGCGAGCACATGGCGACCTGCCTCTACGCCGTCTACGACCCGATAGCCCAGCGGCTGCTGATCGCCGACGCGGGCCATCCGCCCCCGGTGCTGCTGCACCCGGACGGCTACGGAGAGGTGCTGCAGATCCCGCCCGGCGCGCCGATCGGGGTGGGTGGCGTGCCCTTCGAATCGGTGGAGATGCCCGCGCCCACCGGAGCGACCCTGCTGCTGTACACCGACGGCCTCGTCGAGTCCCGGGAACGGGATGTCTGGGCAGGGGTGGAGCTGCTGCGCGCCCGTCTGCAGGCCGCCGCCGAGGCGCTCGGTTCCCCGCCGCTGGACATGCTCTGCGACGCGGTGCTGAACATCCTGGAGCCGGAGACCCTGGACGACGATGTCGCGCTGCTCGCGGCACGGTTCGACGGGTTCCCGCCGCTCAATGTCGCGTACTGGTTCCTCAGCCCGCAGCCCGAAACGGCGGGCCGGGCCCGGCAGTTGACCCGCCGGGCACTGCGCCGCTGGGGGCTGGACTCGATGCTCGACGCGACCGAGCTCATGGTCAGCGAGGTGGTGACGAACGCGGTGCGCTACGCCTCCCGGCCGATCGCCCTGCGGCTGCTGCGCACCGATGTGCTGCGGTGCGAGGTGGGCGACGATTCCCCGCAGGTGCCCCGGATGCGGCGCGCGCAAGCGGGTGACGAGGGCGGGCGCGGCCTGTTCCTGGTCGACCAGCTGGCGCAGCGCTGGGGAGCGACGCGGCTGAGCACGGGCAAGGTCGTCTGGTTCGAGCAGCGGATGCCCGAGGGGCGCCGCCCGAGGACGCCCGGCGCGCCCTGACTCCGGTCCGCGGTGGCTGCCGGCCCGGGTTCAAATGGCCATCGCCTCCTGGAGCCACCGGTTCACGCGGTACGGCAGCCACCACAGCAGCGGTCCGGTGCGGGCGATCAGCCGTTCCGCCAGGAAGTCGGCGGTGATGGCGTCGGGCACGGCCGACTGCGGGGCGCCGTAGGCCAGCGTGTCGATCGCCTCCCGGTACGCGGGCTCGTCCGCGGTGAAGCGGCGCAGGTCGCCCCACCGGCGGTCGCGGATCTGGACGAAACCCGGGCCCTGGCGCCAGAGGCATTTGCAGAGATAGTGCTCCCTGCGCCACTGGGTGAGCGCGGCCGCCGGGTCGGCGGGGCCGGTGAGGGTCCCGGGCGGCTGGAGGTGGCTGAGGTCGCGCCAGCCGTCGTCGGGCTCCGCGGGCAGGCGCAGCCGCCACTGCACCAGGACCGCGCGGGCCGTCAGGTCGCGGATCAGGCACAGCCGTTGGACGGCGTGCGCCGCGGCGTCGGGCTCGTCGACCGCGGTCAGGTCGATGTCCTCGGCGAACCGCACGCGGCGGACGCCGAGTTCCCACAGCCGGTCGGCCTGCTCCGTCGGGGGGCCGGCTGGCACGAGGGCGCCCAGGCTCATGCCCGGCAGTGCGCAGGCGGCTTCGTCGTAGTCCCGCCAGGCGCTGAGCGTCGGCCCGGTGGGGGTGGCGGTGCGGTGCATCGTGTCTCCTTGTGGACCGGCGTCAGACGTGGGCGACGGCGCGGGCGGCGTCGTCCGGCTGTGGCTGCGGGGCGGGGGCGGCATGGGTGTGGCGCATGTAGTCGAGCCGCAGCAGGTCCTCGTTGACGGCCGCCGGCGCCAGATGGACGTACTGGCCGCCGTCGGTGAAGACCAGCCCGAGCGTCACCCAGTGCTGGAGGAGGGCGTGGACGGCGGCCTCGTCGACGGTGTGTGCCGGCAGCCGCGCGGCGAGCTTGCGGGTCAGGGCGGCGGGGGCGTGCGGCTGGTCGAGGAGCCGGAAGGCCGCGGTCTCCAGCGGCTCGGTGAGTTCCATGGCGCCCCAGTCGAAGGCGCGGCGGCGGCTGACCAGCACGATGCGGTCGCCGAGGTCGGCGTGGGTGAGCCGGGCGTCCGCGTGGTACTTCTTCCAGGCGCCGATGGCCTCGTTGAGCGCGGTGACGGTGGGCTCGGTGATGCCACGTTCGGGTGCCTCGAAGACATAGGCCAGGTCGAGCAGTTCGGACTCGGGCAGGTCGTAGGTGAAGCGGTAGTGCACCTCGGGGCGCAGGCCGGTGAAGCCGAGTTCGGGCCGGTTGAAGTACGGGCTGAAGCGTTCGATCGCGATGCGGGCGGACCGGTCGACCGGCGGGTCGAGGTGTTCCAGGGCCGGTATCTGGGCGATCACGGGCTCGTAGTCGGCGGCGGTCTCGCCGGGGAAGCCGTGGAGGTAGTTCCAGCAGACGGAGAGTCCGGTCTCGGCTCCGTCGCGGAGCATCCGGACGTTCTGACAGCCGCTCACGCCCTTGTCCATCAGGTCGAGCACCCGGCTGTTCAGGCTCTCGATGCCCGGCTGGACGTAGATCATTCCGGCTTCGGCGAGGGTCCGCAGCTGGGGGCGGCGCATGTTCGCCTTGATCTCGATGTGCATCCGCAGGTCGTAGCCGCTGTCGATGATGCGGGGCAGGACGGTGGTGAGGTAGCCCATGTCGAGGATGTTGTCGACGAGGTACATGTCCAGCACCCGGTGGCGGCGGGCCATGTCCATGATCTCTTCGAGGAAGGTCTCCGGGCTCTTGCTGCGGAACTGCATGAACGAGCCGTTGAGGCCGCAGAAGGTGCAGTGGTGCTTCTCGCCCCACCAGCAGCCGCGGGCCCCCTCGACGACGAGCTTGGGCTCCACCCAGTTGCTCGCCACGGAGGCCGCCAGCCGCTCGAAGTAGCCGCTGTAGTCGGGCGGGAGGATGGTGGCGGGCGGCAGCGGGCTGGTGCTCATCGGGTTGGCGGTGCTGGTGCCGTCGGCCTGCCGGTGGCACAGCCCGGGGACGGCGGACAGCTCGGTGCCCTCGTCGAGGGCGGTGAGGAGCTGCGGGAAGGCGGCCTCGCCCTCGCCGCGGACCACGAAGTCCAGGAAGTCGAAGTTGCGGTGGGCGGCGGCGCCCTGCTCGGCGTCGCAGTTGGCGCCGCCCATGACGGTCTTGATGTGCGGGGCGAGGCGCTTGACGTATTTGGCGGCGGCCAGCGCCGCGGTGTTCTGCTGGAAGGTGGAGGTGAAGCCGACGACGTCGGGGGCGGCCGCGACGATCCGCCCGGCGATCTCCCGGACGAACTCCGGTACCACGCAGTGCAGTTCGTGCGACATCTGCAACCGTTCCGCGCCCAGTTTGCCGCGCATCGCCGTGCTGAACTCCTCGGCGCGCCACTCGGGATCGTCGTAGAGCGCGGAGGAGAACACCCAGTCGCCGCATCCCATGAAGTACGAGGAGAGCGCATAGAACTGGTAGTCCTCCGCGGTGAATGCGGTACGCCGGGTGATCCAGTCGGTGAACTCCAGGTTGGCGTGCCAGACCTCGGCGTGTCCGGAGGTGCGCTCGTCGACGCTCCGTCTGAGGATTCCGAGTGCGAGCGAGGGCAGATCGATCGGGGACCAGGGCATATTGACCAGCAGGACACGCATATCGGCTCCACGTACGGCGGCGGATGGGGTGGCGGGCGGCCGGCGGGCGGCCGGTGCGGTGCACGGTCCGGCCGGCCCGGTGGCGCCGGGCCGGCCGGGGAGGGTCACTCCTCCTCGGTGTCCTCAGCGGCGCGGAACGGGACGGTCACCGTGATGCCGACGGTCGGCCGGCGGTTCTCCTCGTCGCCCTCGAGCGGGTCGTTGTGGATGATGTCCTTCTGCATGACTGTTCTCCTGTTCTGGCGAGTTACGGAACGTGCGTCGTGCACTCGGGGGTACCGGATGGGCCGGTGCCCCCGAGAACCCCGCCCGCTGCGGAACGGGGAGTTCGACGGGCCGCGGGAGCGCGGCGCAGGTGCTGGTCCAGGAAGCCCATGGCGCGCCGCAGTACGGCGACGTGGTGTGCGCCGGTGTATCCGTCGTGGCCGGTCTCCAGCCACAGGGACTCGTGCGGCACACCGGCCTCCCGCAGGGCGGTGAGGTAGCCACGCACCTGGCCGGGCGGGCACTTGGCGTCGAGGGTGGCGGCGATCACCAGCAGCGGGGCGCGGACCTCGGCGGCGTAGGTGAGGGGTGAGCTGCGCGCGTAGCGTTCGGGCACGTCGTCGGGCGTGCCGCCGAACAGCCGCTCGTCCAGGGCCCGCAGCGCGGGGGTGCCCGTACGGTGGGCCGCCACGCAGTCGGCGACCGGTTTGACGGCGACCCCCGCCTGCCACAGGTCCGGGTGGGTGCCGAGCGCCAGCAGCGCCAGGTAGCCGCCCCAGGAGGTGCCCCACAGACCGATCGCGTCCTCGCGGGCCAGACCGCGGCGCAGCAGATCGGTACGGACCGCGACGAGGTCGGCGACCTGGGTGAGCCCGACGCCCGCACCGAACGCGGTGCGCCAGCGGGGCCCGTATCCGGTGGAGCCGCGGTAGTTGACCCGGGCGACCGCGAACCCGGAGGCGACCAGGGAGTGCACCTCCTGGTCGTAGGCGTCGCGGTCGTGGTCGGCGGGGCCGCCGTGCACCAGGAACACCAGCGGGGGCCGCCGGCCGGGGGCCGGGTCCGGTTCGCTGAGCAGGGTGTGGACGGGCCCGTCCGGGCCGGGGGTCCACAGCTCGCGGTGCCGGCCGGGTGCCCGGGCGGGCAGGGTGGCGAGCGCCGGGAGGCGGGTGCCCGCGGTGGAGCACATCCGCGGCGGGGTGGCCGTGTCGGTCCAGAGGTAGTGCACGTCGTCGCCCGGGTGCGGGGCGGCATCGAGCAGGGTGCCGGGCGGGGACGGCACCGGGGTCAGGGTGCGCCGGTTGAGGTCGGCGGCCACGAGGGTGGAGCGGCCGTGGCGGTCCTGGCGGACGAGGACCCGGCGCCCTTCGGGGTACCAGCGCGCGGTGATCTCGGTGTCGAACCGGCACCAGTCCTGTACTCGCAGCCCCGCGCCGGGCCGCCAGGTGGCCAGCCGGTAGTGGTCGTCGGCCTCCTGGACCAGCAGCAGTTCGGTGCCCGCCGGGGACGGTGCGAAGCCCAGCGCCCACAGTCGGCCGGTGCCGCCGGAGAACTGGTCGAGCAGGGCCCCGGAGCAGGTGAGGAGGGTGACCGCCCGGTCGGAGCCGGCCGCGCCCGACAGGACCAGCAGCCCGCCGGACGGCGAGATGCCCGCCAGCAGCGCATGCCCCTCGACGGTGTGCACCGCCCGGGCCGGACCGCCCGGAAGGCCGAGATGGACGGTCATGCCGTGGCCGTCGCCGAGGCCGATGGCCACCGTCCCGGCGTGACTGACGGCGAGCCCGTGCGGCAGGCCCGGGGGCAGACCGGTCAGGCCGGGCCGCCGCGGCCCGCCCTCGAACTCCTGGAAGTACCAGCGCCCGGCGCCGCGCCGGTTCTCGGCGAACCACCACACCCGGGCGTCGGCGTCGAGGGCGCAGTGCAGGGTGCCGTCCGGGGTGTCGGTGACCTGGCGTGCGGTGCCGGTGCCGGCGTCCCAGGTGAAGATCTCGCAGCGGCCGCCGGCGTCCGCGGCCAGGGCCATGCGTGCCGGGTCGCGCGGGCAGACCTCGGGGAGGGCCGGCCGGTAGACCCGGAAGCCGGGGCCGGCGGACGGGGTCGCGGCGGGGCGTGCCGCGTTCGGGCTCATACGGGCCCCTCCCCCGTGGCGCGGGTGAGGGCCGGTGCCGCCCAGGTCGCATGGAGCGCGACCGCGGCCAGCAGGACGGCGCAGCCCACGAGGGTGGCCGCGGGCCCGACCCGGTCGGCGGACAGCCCGGCGAGCGCCGGTGCCAGGGCCGCGGCCGCGCCGGACGCAGTGGCCAGCACGGTGCCGGTGCGGGCCTGGAGTCCGGGAGGGGTGACCTGGATGATGCGGGCCTGCAGCACCACGGTGGCCAGCGGCGTGAGCAGACACAACAGGCCGAAGAGCAGGCCGAATTGCCAGGCCTCACGGGCCGCCGCGAGGGCCGCGGCGGGCGGCACCATCAGCCAGGACACCGCCACCAGCACCCGCGTGGGCGAGCGCCGGCCGGCCAGCCGTGGCGCGAGCAGCGCACCGGCCAGGCCGGCCGCCCCGGCGAGCGCGAGGACGAGCCCCGGCCCGGCAGCGCCGCGCCCCTGGCCCTGCAGGGCGAAGACCGTCGTGTAATACAGCGCGACGAGCAGCGCGTTGACGGCTGCGAGCCACCCGAGCGCCAGCCGCAGGAGGGGCTCGCGCCGGATCAGCGCCACCCCGGCCCCGGCTTCCGCGGCCGCCGCACGCCAGGTCCGGCGCGGGCTGCCGGCCGGCGGCCGCTGTTCTCGGGGCGGGGACAACTCGGTACGCAGCGCGCGGATGCAGCCCGCCGCGACGGCGTACGAGAGGGCGTCGGCGAGGAACGGCAGCCAGCGCCCGGCCTGGAAGAGCACCCCGCCCAGGGCGGGCCCGAGGATCAGCGCGCCCCGCTCCCCCGCCTGTAATCGGGACAGCACCCGCTGGTGTTCCGCCGGCGGACACACCAGGGCGACGGTGCCGAGCGACGCCGCCTCGTAGCAGGAGGTCGCAGACCGCTCGACGAGTACGGCGCCGATGAGCACGGCCATCGGCACCGCGCCGGACCGGACGGCCAGCGCGACGCCGGTCATCGCGGCGGCGGACACCAGCGCGGCGCCCACCATCACCTGCTTTCGGGCCCCGCGGTCGGCGGGTATCGCGGCGAACGGGCCGAGGAGCAGCGTGGCGACCGCGCACAGCCCGGCGACGGCCCCGACCTCGGCCGGGGTCCGGCCCAGGCTCAGCAACAACAGCGGCAGGGCGAGCCCGGACATCTGGCTGCCCAGCGCGTCACAGGTGCCCGCGGACCAGAACAGCCGCATGTCGCGGCGCACTTGGGCGGGCGGAACGGCGGACACCGCCGCCGAGACGGAACCGGTCACCGGGCACGGCCCGGGGCCGGTCTCGCCACGCCGGAGCCGGCACCGAAGCGCCCCGTGCCTGCCAGGTCGTATGCGGGGCGGTCCACCCGGACGTCAGGGCAGTCCGACGGGACGTCAGGACCATTCACCGCGCCGTTCAGTACGTGCGACGGAGCGGTCCGGGGTGTTGCCGGGCGTAAGCCGTGCGGTGAGTCGTCCGCCGGGGGTGCCGATGTGCGCCGTTCCATGCGAAGCCACCTCGTATCCGTGGATCGACCATGAAGATCGACTCACCAAAAGGTCAACTTACGGAGGAAATGTGTCCGAAGTGTGCCGGAGCTTAACCAGGCGGTGACGTGAGCCACAAGGTGTTGGTCCATGAACCTTCGGACGGCGCGCCCCCTACTGCCGCCGGTGGACCCGAGCGAGTAGCAGGACGGTGTCGTCGGCCGGGGAACTCGCGACGAGACGGGAGAGGATGCGGTCGGCCGCGACCTCCAACGAACCCGGCATCCGGCCCATTTCCTCCTGGAGCCGGTGCAGACCCTCGTCGATATCGCGGCCCCGCGCCTCGATGAGGCCGTCGGTGTACAGCGCGAGAACGGCATCGTCGGGCAGGCCGAACTCCGCCGTGCGGAAGGTACTGCCGCCGATGCCGAGAGGGACTCCCAGCACCTCGTCGATGACTTCGATCCGGCCGCCGGGATGCCGGACGAGGGGCGGAGGATGGCCGGCGCTGGCGAGCCGGGTGTGGCCGGTGCGGGGGTCGTAGCGGATGTAGAGGCAGGTCGCGAGCTCGATGCCGGCCTCCTGGGCGCACTGGTCGAGTTCACCGAGCAGTTCGGCCGGTTCCTGGTCGTGCCGGGCCAGCGCCTTGGCCGTGATCCGCAGCCGGGCCATCGACGCGGCGGCCGACACCCCGTGTCCCATGACGTCACCGACGACCAGGGCGACCCGGTGGTCGGGGAGCGCGATCACGTCGTACCAGTCGCCGCCGACCTCGGTGACGCGGCTGCCGGGCAGATAGCGGTGCGCGAGGTGCAGATACGGGCTGGGCGCCAGGGAGCTGGGCAGCAGGGCCCGTTGGAGGGTGAGCGCGATGTTCCTCTCCCTGCTGTACAGCCGCGCGTTGTCCAGGCACAGCGCGGCCCGCGAGGCGAGCTCTCCGGCCAGGCTGAGGTCCTGCTCGGTGAAGTCCGCCCGGTGGGCGGACCGGCCGAAGATGGCGAGTCCCTGGACCGTTCCCCGGGCGACGAGCGGGGCGAGGAGGAGAGCGGCCAGCCCGCTGTCGGCCATCAGCCGGGCCCGAGAGGCGTCGAGCACCGTGCGCGCCAGGAAGTCGTCGTTCACCGGCACACAGAGCGGACGGCCTGACCGCAGCATCTGGTGGATGGCCGAACCCGGTGGGTAGTGCACCTCTTTCAGCCCGCTGACCAGCTCCGTCGCGGGAGCGGGCAGCACGGTGCCGGAGGCGATCCGCCGGGTGTCCACGGGCAGCGCCGGGTCGAACGCCTCGCTCTCGTTCGTCCGGTCGACGAGCTCCACGACGGCTCCGTCGCAGAAGTCCGGCACCGCGGCGTCGACCAGCTCCTGGGCCGTGACCTCCACGTCCAGGGTGGTGCCGATACGGGCCGAGGCCCGGTCCAGCAGCGCCAGCCGCTGACGGCTCGCGGTGGCCTCCACAACGGCCTGCTCCTGGTCGGTCACGTCCACCAGCAGTCCGCCGACGCCGGGCCGGCTGCCGACGGCCTGGGTGAGCGGGAAGAAGCTCACCGACAGCACCGTGTCCCGGTCCGGGTGGCCGCGGGTACGCATCCCCACCCGTACCCCCGTGACGGTCCTGCCCTCCGTGGCGACGGAGCGCAGCATGCGCTCGTACTCGCCGTCGTCCGAGGTGATCATGATGTCGGTGAGGTGGCGCCCGAGGTGTTCCTCGATGGGCAGCCCGTTCATGTCGGCGAGTGCCTGGTTGAGGTGGCGGTAGCGCAGTTCCTCGTCGAGCATCACCAGGCCGATGGGACAGGTGGCGAAGAGGGCGTCGAGGAAGACGAGGTTGGTCTTGACCCGGTCCAGCTCGTCGCTCCGGCTCGCCAGCGCCATCACCACCGTGTGCCCCGCCTCGCCGGTCACCGGGAAGACCCGGAATCCGCAGTCGAAGTCCGTGCCGTCCCGGTGTCTGACGCGCTGGCGGCCGCGCCAGTAGCCCTCGGTACGGCCGCGGTCGGCCATGCGGGCGCATACGTCGTCGGCGCCGCCGGCGGCGGACCCGCGGAACAGGAGCCCACCGGGCCGCGACAGCGCCTCGGTGGCGCGGTAGCCGAAGAGGTCCTGCGCGCCCGGGCCCCAGTAGCAGATCCGGTTGTCGTCATCGAGGCCGCACACGGCCACCGCCACGTGCTCCAGCAGCGACCCGGGCTCGGACCAGAGCGGCCCCCGGGCCTTCGCATCGCTCGGCCGATCTGATGACACCGGCTTTCCCTTCCGGCCGCCGCGCAGGCCGGCTGCCCCGCCCTGCGCGGCGGAGCGGCTCTCTCAATTCTGCGCTCGTCGCGCCCGTACGGACACTTCGGACCGCCGCGGGGGCCGGGACCGCCGCGGGGGGCCCGCCGCTCACTGACGGGCACCACCGACGACAAAGTCGCCCCAAGACTCTATAAAGCCGCACAAAGCGGGCGTAGGCTGACCAGGACGCCGTATTGCACCGCGAGCGAGCGATGGAGGCGTCGTATGACCGACCCTTACGGCTTCCTCAAGACCCCTCGCCGGCCCGTTGCGGCGCGCCCCGTCGAGGAGCGGCTGCACGACTGGCACGAGGTCTACGCGGGGCAGGCGCTGCTCCCGCTGATCTCGGAGCAGGCGGGGCGCTGCATGGACTGCGGCATACCGTTCTGCCACAACGGCTGCCCGCTGGGAAACCTCATCCCCGAGTGGAACGCATACGCACGGCGGGGCGACTGGCGCGCCGCGGCCGAGCGACTGCACGCGACGAACAACTTCCCCGAGTTCACCGGGCGGCTGTGCCCGGCACCCTGCGAGGACGCCTGCGTACTGGCCCTCAACGCCGATCCGGTCACGATCAAGAACGTCGAGCAGGCCATCGCCGACCAGAGCTGGGAACGCGGGTACACCGCGCCGCATCCACCGCAGCGGCTCAGCGGAAAGAGCGTGGCCGTCATCGGCTCGGGACCCGCGGGGCTGGCGGCGGCACAGCAGCTGACCCGTATCGGGCACACCGTCGCGGTCTACGAGCGCGCCGACCGCATCGGCGGGCTGCTGCGCTACGGCATCCCCGAGTTCAAGCTGGAGAAGTGGCACCTGGAGCGCCGCATCGCGCAGATGGAGGCGGAGGGGACCAAGTTCCGCACGGGGGTGGACATCGGCCGCGATCTCGATGCCACCGAGCTCACCCGGCGGCACGATGCGGTGGTCGTCGCCGTCGGCGCCATGGAGCGGCGCGAGCTCGCCGTCCCGGGCCGCGAGCTGGCCGGCATCCATCAGGCCATGGACTATCTGACGCTCGCCAACCGCGTCACGGAGGGCGACTACGCCTCGCCGCCGCTCACCGCCGAGGGCAGGCATGTGGTGATCGTCGGCGGCGGGGACACCGGCTCGGACTGCCTGGGCACCGCCCTGCGGCAGGGCGCGGCCTCCGTGGTGCAGCTCGACATCAACCCGGAGCCGGGCGACACCAGGCCACCGACCCAGCCCTGGCCCGTCTATCCCAAGGTGTTCCGGATCTCCCACGCGCACGAAGAGGCCCGGGGCCAGGAGGGCTCGGACCCCCGGCTGTTCTCCTCCGCCACGCTCCGCTTCGACGGGGACCCGTCCGGCCGGGTGCGCGCACTGCACCTGACGGAGGTGGAGCCCACGGCCAGGAAGCCACGGCCGGACACCGAGCGCGAGATCCCGGCGGAGCTGGTGCTGCTCGCCCTCGGCTTCTCCGGTCCGGAACGCCGCGGCGGACTCATGGAGCAGCTCGGGCTCACGCTGGACGACCGGGGGAATTTCGCCCGGGACACCGGCTTCGCGGCCGAGGTGGCGCGGCGGGACGCGGGGCCGGCCCGCCGCGGGACGGACGGGGTGTTCGTCGCGGGCGACGCGGGACGCGGCCAGTCGCTCGTGGTGTGGGCCATCGCCGAAGGACGGTCCGCCGCGGCGGCCACCGACCGCTATCTCACCGGCTCCACCGAACTCCCGTCCCCCGTCTCCGCCATGGACCGGCCGCTGGTCGCCTAGGGCCTGTCGTCAAACTCCCGTCGTTCGCCCGAAGGCAGGCAGGAGTTTGACGACAGGCCCTAGGCTTGCCGTTTAACCTCGCCCGTTCGATGGGCCGGTGACCTGCGGCGTTTCCCGGACATGGGCAGCGGCCGCCTGTGA
>NZ_SDIG01000126.1:0-19426 GCF_004122755.1 Streptomyces sp. TM32 | reverse complement strand
GGCTGTCTGTCGCTGCTGCTGGCGGCGGTGTGTGTGGGCGGTGACCGGTACTTCGGGGTGACGGCCGGCTGGATGCGGGACCTGGCGACCGCCCAGGCGATCCACCGGCGGCTGGAGGCGCTGCAGTTCGACTGGGCGGCGGCCGGCGTGCGCGAGGTGCTCGGGCCGGCCGAGGGCACGGCGGGCGAGGCGGCGGAGCGCTGCCTGGGGGTGCTGCGGCGGTTCAACGAGGACCTGGGGGAACTGGTACGGGCCGAAACGGCCGACTGGATGGCGGAGTTCCGGGCCGGGCCGGTGCCGCAGGCCACGCAGTCGATGGTGCCGTGGGCGGCGCCGCGCCAGGAGGGCGCGGCACCGCAGACGCGGTACCCGCTGCCGCCGCCGGGCACCCGCCCGAACATGCCGCGGCAGCGGCCGCCGGAATCACCGCGCTGAACGGCGGCCGCCCGCGCGGCCGTACGGGCCCGGACGAGTGGCCCGTACGGCTCCCGGTCAGCTGAAGACGATCATGGAGCCCTGGCCCAGGCTTCGGGTGGCGGCCGCATGCAGGCCGAGCCACACATGCCGCTCCCGGGCGAACGGGCTGTCGTCCAGGGGCACGGCGCTCGCCCGCTCCTCCAGTGAGGTGGGCCCGGCCGGCGGTGCGGGTGCGGCCGGCGGATTGGCCGGATCGATACCCAGGGACGGCGCGACCAGTTCGAGCTCGCGCAGCAGACCGTGCGAGGAGCCCAGCGGGCCGCCGCCCTCCAGCAGTTCGTCGTTGGCGAGCGGATGCGGGAAGTCGACCGGGACGTACGCACCCGCGTGGTCGTAGTGCCACACCAGATGGGACTCCTGCGCGGTGGCCTCGAACATCTCCAGCAACTGCTCGTAGTCGCCGCCCAGTTCGTCGACCGGGGTCACCTCCAGGCCGCACAGCCGCAGCAGGTAGGCGCGGCGCAGGAAGTGCAGGGCGTCGTAGTCGAAGCCGGCGATGGGCGCGACGTCGCCGGAGAGCCCCGGCATGTAGCTGAAGACCGGGACCGCCGGCAGGCCCGCGTCCGTCAGGGCCTGGTCGTAGGCGGCGATCTCTTCGGAGAACGGGTTGTCGGGGCTGTGGCACAGCACATCGACGAGGGGTACCAGCCACAGGTCACATGCCACGGGGCAGGGCTCGCTTCCGGTCGGGGACGGGGACTCCGGCACACGTACGCTACGGGTACGGCCCATTACGGCCGACGGTCGGGACAGCGTAGTGCTAGCGGCGCGTTCCGACGAGAGCGAGGGAGTGCTCGTTGTACTCCGCGATCAGCCGCTGGGCGGTGGCCAGGTCGTGGTCGATCAGGGCGTCGGCCAGCGCGCTGTGCCCCTGCCACAGATGGCCCCTGAGGTCCTCCTGCCGGCGCAGCAGCGGCACCGCGAACATCCAGGTCTGGACGCGGATCCGGTCGAGAAAATCGCTGATGTAGGCGTTGCCCACGATGCTGCTGAGCTCGCGCCAGAACCGCAGGTCGTAACCGATGAGGACGTCGAGGTCGCCGGTCCGGGCGGCCCGCTCGGCCTCGTCGGCGCGGCGCCGGATGGAGACCAGCACCTCGGCGGGGGTGGCGCGCAGGGCGGGGTCGGCGCCGCTGCGGAAGATGCCCTCGATGATCAGCGTGCGGGCCTCGACCATGGCGCGGAAGTCGTCGGCGGTGAAGGCGTGCACCTTGTAGCCGCGGTGCTGTTCGACGTCGAGCAGGCCCTGGGCGCACAGATCGAGCAGTGCTTCGCGCACCGGGGTGGCGGAGACGCCGTACTGCTCGGCGATCTCCTTGACGGTGAAGGGGTGGCCGCACGGCAGCCGGCCGGCCAGGATCTCGTCGCGCAGCGCGTCGGCGATCTGCTGGCGCAGGGTGCTGCGTCGTATGACTGAGCTGTCTCCGCCGGCGGCCATTTCGTGCGTCTCCTTCGACTCCCTGACCGCGCGGATGGGAGCGGCCCCCGCCCACGATAGGCGAGGGCCGCGGCGGGCCGCCGGGCGAGGCTGCTCGGGGAGCGTGCCGCGGGGCGGCCGTGACCTGCGGTTTCCGTGCGCGCGGACACCGCAGGTCGACGGTTCGGACGGTGTGTACGGGCCACCGCGGCCGACGGCTCGGACGGTCCGTACGGGCACCGCGGCCGAGGGCTCAGACGGTGTGGGCGTCGGCCGCCGTCAGGGCCTCGTCGAGGGCGGCGAGGCCCTCCTTGGCCTCGGCCTCGGTGATCGTGCAGGCCGGGACGACATGCGTCCGGTTCATGTTCACGAACGGCCACAGCCCGCCGCGCTTGCAGGCCGCGGCGAATTCGGCCATCGGAGCGTTGGCGGCGCCGGACGCGTTGTAGGGGACCAGCGGCTCGCGGGTCTCCTTGTTCTTGACCAGGTCAAGGGCCCAGAAGACGCCCATGCCGCGGACCTCGCCGACCGATGGGTGGCGTCCGGCGAGCTCGTGCAGCGCGGGGCCGATGACCTTCTCGCCGATCTCGGCGGCGTTCTCCACGATCCGCTCGTCGGTCATCGCGTTCATCGTGGCGACGGCGGAGGCGCAGGCCAGGGGGTGGCCGGAGTAGGTCAGACCGCCCGGGTAGGGGCGCTGGTCGAAGGTGGCCGCGATCTCGGCGCTGATCGCCACGCCGCCCAGCGGGACATAGCCGGAGTTGACGCCCTTGGCGAAGGTCAGCAGGTCGGGGGTGACGCCGAAGTGCTCGGCGGCGAACCACCTGCCCGTACGGCCGAAGCCCGCCATGACCTCGTCGAGGATGAAGACGATGCCGTGGCGGTCGCAGATCTCGCGGACCCCGGCGAGGTAGCCGGCCGGCGGGACCATGATCCCCGCGGTGCCGGGCACGGTCTCCAGGATGATCGCCGCGATCGACTGCGGGCCCTCGAAGGCGATGGTCTGCTCCAGGTGCGCGAGGGCGCGCTCGCACTCCTGCTGCTCGTTCTCGGCGTGGAAGGCCGAGCGGTAGAGGAACGGGCCCCAGAAGTGGACGACACCGGCCGAGGCGGTGTCCGAGGGCCAGCGACGTGGGTCACCGGTCAGGTTGATCGCGGCGGCGGTGGCGCCGTGGTACGAGCGGTAGGTGGACAGCACCTTGGCGCGGCCGGTGTGCAGCCGGGCCATCCGGACCGCGTTCTCCACGGCCTCCGCGCCGCCGTTGGTGAAGAAGATCTTGTCGAGGTCGCCGGGGGTGCGCTCGGCGACCATCCGGGCGGCCTCGGAGCGGACGTCCACGGCGAAGCCCGGTGCGATGGTGCACAGCTTCGCGGCCTGCTCCTGGATCGCCGCGACGACCTTGGGGTGCTGGTGGCCGATGTTGGTGTTGACCAGCTGGGAGGAGAAGTCGAGGTAGCGGTTGCCGTCGTAGTCCCAGAAGTACGCGCCCTCGGCGCCCGCGATCGGCAGCGGGTCGATCAGTCCCTGCGCGGACCAGGAGTGGAAGACATGCGCACGGTCGGTGGCCTTGACCGCCGCGCCGGCGGCGGGGTCGGCGGCAGCGGAGGAGGGTTGCGTCGTGGTCACGGTCAGTACCTCGGATCGGGTCGCTCGGGTCCGCCGGGGACGGTCGCGGCGAACGCCCTCAGCGTAGGGATCACAGGGCACCGGACGACACCGACATTGTGTATGGCGCTCACCACGCGCGCGGACAGACTGTCTACGGGCCGGCGGAATGCTCCGGCCTCCGGGGCGGACGCCAGGAGGTCAGCCGGCCACGGGGAACACCGCCCGTATCACCCGCCGTGAGGGGTGGGCGGCCAGCTCCGGGCGCAGCGCCGACAACCCTCCGCAGTAGGGGGTGAATTCGGCGGCGCGCACCCCGTGGTCGTCCAGCAGCCGGTCCGCCTCGCCCGGCCGGCCGGCGGTCCGGCTCCGTACGAGGACCAGCCCGCCGTCGGCGCGCACCGTGCGGCCGGTCGCCGCGTCCCGGCAGCGCAGCGCCGCGTCACAGGTGAGGCGCTGGCCGTCCGCGACCAGGGTGGCCCGGGTGCAGTCGGTTTCGAGGACGCGGCCCAGGCCCTCGGGGGCCGCGAGGCCGTAGGAGCGCTCCAGTACGGAGGCGAGGAAGTCCCGCGGGGCCGGGTCCGGCGCCGCGTCCCCCGGAAGCAACGGGCGGCGATGCGTGACCGGTGCGCCGCGGCGTCCGGTGAGCTCGATCTCGAACTGCCGCTCTCCGGTGTCCTCGCAGCGCGCCTCCCGGAGTGTGTAGCGCACCCGGCGGCCCAGCCGCTGATCGTGGAAGGACCGCAGATCAGGGGTGTCGTAGTAGACGGAGTGACAGCGAAACCAGCGGCGGCCGTTGAGGCACGGCGCCACGAACGCACCGTCCGGCCTGCGCCGGTCGGTGAGTTCGGCCGTCACGGCGGTGAAGACCTCGACCGGGACGAGGTAACTGCGGACGGACGGGGCGAGGAGACCGGCCCGGGCCCGGACGTCGGCGAGCGGCACGGGACGCGCAGCCATGGCGGCGCGGGCGAGGGCACGTACGGCGGGGATCACACGGTCTCCTTCGGCTTGGCGTCGGTGCGGGGCGGTCGGAGGGTGTTGCGGAGCGGAGGCGGCGCGTCGGAGCCTCGTTGACGGAAGCGTGGCTGTCGGAAGCGTGGCTGTCGGAAGCGTCACCGTCGTACGCGTTCTACGTCCTTGAGGCGTCGGGGAGTTCCGGAACGCGGAAACCGACATCCGCCACCGCTGGGTCTCGGACAAAGTCGGCCGGTTGTGGCGCGTCGTCAGGGACGGGGGCGGCGCCGGTTCACTGAGTGGGCAGAGGGGTGATGTTGGCCGCTCCACTCGGTACTCTCTGAGCGGAAGAGAAGGGCGGGGCAGGGGTCCGGGAGCCTCCCCGCGGCGTATCTCGGCACCTGGGAGACGACGACCGGCGCCAACGGCGCCAACATCCTGCGCCTGACACTCACCCAGGGCACGGTGGG
This sequence comes from Streptomyces sp. TM32, assembly GCF_004122755.1. NCBI lineage: Bacteria > Bacillati > Actinomycetota > Actinomycetes > Kitasatosporales > Streptomycetaceae > Streptomyces > Streptomyces sp. TM32. Next base: position 14,499 of record NZ_SDIG01000126.1, on the reverse strand, counting down.
CGACCCCGTGCTGAAGATGACGATCAGCGGATCCGGCTATCGATGCGAGTTCGCGGCCACCTTGAAGAGCGCGGGGCCGCCGGTGCGCCTCAGTCCCTCGACGGTGGTGTCGGGCCCGGCCAAGAGCTGCCTCCCCGGCCCCTCAAGCAGCCTGGAGCTGGTCAACGGCCGACTGCGGCGCGTCACCGACGGCAGGCCGCCGTTGTCGTACGGCAGGATGACGTAAGGGGCGCGCGACGGGTCGGCGGGCGCTGGACCGCACCGGTACTGGCGACGACGAACAGCCGCGCACCTCCCCCAAGGCGGAGTAGGTGCGCGGCTGTGTCTGCCTGCGGGGTGCCGGCCGTCCTACGACAGGAACGAGTTGATCTCGATGGTCTCGTCGCGGCCGGGGCCGACGCCGATGGCGGAGATCGGGGCGCCGGACATCTCCTCCAGCGCCTTGACGTACGCCTGGGCGTTCTTCGGCAGGTCGGAGAAGGACTTCGCCTGGGTGATGTCCTCGGACCAGCCCGGCAGCGTCTCGTAGACCGGCTTGGCGTGGTGGAAGTCGGTCTGGCTGTAGGGCAGTTCCTCGACGCGCTTGCCGTCGATCTCGTACGCGACGCAGACCGGGATCTGCTCCCAGCCGGTCAGGACGTCCAGCTTGGTGAGGAAGAAGTCCGTCAGGCCGTTGACGCGGGTCGCGTAGCGGGCGATGACCGCGTCGAACCAGCCGCAGCGGCGGTCGCGCCCGGTGGTGACACCGCGCTCACCGCCGATCCGGCGCAGCGCCTCGCCGTCCTCGTCGAACAGCTCGGTCGGGAACGGACCGGCACCGACGCGCGTCGTGTAGGCCTTGAGGATGCCGATGACGCGGTTGATCTTCGTGGGGCCGACGCCGGCACCCGTGCAGGCGCCGCCCGCGGTCGGGTTCGAGGACGTGACGAAGGGGTACGTGCCGTGGTCGATGTCGAGCAGCGTGCCCTGACCGCCCTCGAAGAGGACGACCTTGTCGTCGTCGAGGGCCTTGTTCAGCACCAGGGTGGTGTCGGCGACATAGCCCTTGATCTGCTCGGCGTAGCCCAGCAGCTCCTCGACCACCTGGCCGGCCTCGATGGCGCGGCGGTTGTAGAGCTTGGTCAGCAGCTGGTTCTTGACGTCGAGGGCCGCCTCGACCTTCTGCGTGAGGATCGACTCGTCGTAGAGGTCCTGCACCCGGATACCGACGCGGTTGATCTTGTCGGCGTAGGTCGGGCCGATGCCGCGCCCGGTGGTGCCGATCTTCCGCTTGCCGAGGAACCGTTCCGTCACCTTGTCGACGGTGATGTTGTACGGCGTGATCAGATGCGCGTTACCACTGAGCAGCAGCTTGGACGTGTCGACGCCACGCTCGTTGAGTCCGCTCAGCTCGGAGAGCAGGACCGCCGGGTCGACGACGACGCCGTTGCCGATGATCGGGGTGCATCCCGGCGAGAGGATTCCGGAAGGGAGAAGGTGCAGTGCGTACTTCTGGTCGCCGACGACGACCGTGTGGCCGGCGTTGTTGCCGCCCTGGTAGCGCACCACATAGTCAACGGACCCACCGAGCAGATCGGTGGCCTTTCCCTTGCCCTCATCACCCCACTGAGCACCGAGCAGCACAAGTGCGGGCACAGGCGTACACCCCTTCCGGGCGGGGCATGTCCAACGTGCGTGGATGGCGACAACGTGCGTGTTCACGCCTACGTCATCGCCAGAGCCGTCGAACCGGTGCCCCGGAATAGACGAAGCCCCTGGCGCAATAGCGCAAGGGGCTCTTGCACCGAGATGCTACCTGAGGAAGGACCGAGGTGTCGGCGCAGCCTTCTGGGCACTCTCCCGTGGACTCCGTTCGGGGGTACCCCCTGCTCGTGGTCATCGACCCGGATGCCCGTAGTACCGACGGCGAGGCCGTGCGGATCGCGAAGGATGTCCTGTGCGCGGGCGCGGGGGCGAAAATCTGCCTTCCGGAGAGCCCGGAGGAATTCGCGCGGATGCTTGCCCGGCGCGGGCAGCGACGGCCGGTGGTGATCGGTGACGACCGGGCGCTGCTGCGGGTGGTGGGCCTGCTGCACAAGGAGCGGGAGCTGGCCGGGGTGCCGCTGTCGATGGTCCCGGTCGGGTCGCCGGCCGCCGTCGCACTGAGCCGCACGCTGGGCATCCCGACGGACACGGTGGCCGCCGCCCGTGCCGTCCTGGACGGCGGGGAGCGCCCGATGGACCTGCTCACGGACGACAGCGACGGCATCGTGCTGGGCAGTCTGCGCATCCCGGGCGGCAGCGAGGCGACCGGGGCGGGGCGCGGGGCGTCCGTCCCTCGGCAGTCGTCCGCGGCGGACGCGGCGGATGCGGCGGATGCGGCGGATGCGGCGGATCCCCCGGCGGCACGCGGCGGCGGCCCGGTGGGCGCGGTCAACGGGCACCACCCCTGGTGGAAGCCGTATGCGCGCACCGCCCGTACGGCGCTGTCGCTGCTGGGCGCACCGGCGGGCGGGCGCTGGGCCGCTCCCCGGGCCGGCGCCGGCGGGCGCGGGGGCGTGCGGCGCACCCGGGTGCCGGGGCAGCGGCTGAGGATCGAGGCGGACGGGGTGCTGCTGGCGGATGTGGACCGGCCGGTGCGCGGGGTCTCGGTGGTGCCGGGCCGCCGGCTCGGGGCGGACGGCGGCGAGCTGGCCGAGGTGGTGGTCCACTGGCCGGGCGGCGCGCGGCCGGTGCGGACCCGGGCGCGGGCGGTGACGGTGTCCGGCGCGGACTTCCACTACCGGGCGGACGCCCTGGTCGGCGGGCCGGTCCGGACCCGTACGTGGACGGTGCAGCCGGCGGCCTGGCGGCTCCAGCTGCCGCGGGACTAGGGCCCGTCCGTCCCTGACCCATCGGGCCGGCCCGACCCACCGGGCCGGCTCTTGCGCGTCAGCGGCCGGCGTCTTCGAGGTCGGCCCGCATCTGGTCGCGGTGTTCGCGCCAGCGCTGGAGCAGCCCGGCGAGCTCCTTCTGGAGGAACTCGAAGAACACCAGCGTCTCGCCGATCCGGCGGCCCGCGGGTGAGTCCTCGCCGAGGCTCTCGACGCCCTCGCGCAGGGTGCCCTCCCAGCGGGTGAGGGCGTTGTCGCGGCGGGCCAGCGCCTCGTACCACTGGTCGCTGTGCACGCGGTAGCGGTCGCGGCGGGAGCCCGGCTCGCGTTCGCGGCTGACCATGTCGACCTGGGAGAGGTAGCGGATCGCGCCGGAGACGGCGGCCGGGCTGACCTGGAGGCGCTCGCCGAGTTCGGCGGAGGTCAGCACACCGGAGTCGGAGGCCAGCAGACAGGCGAAGACCCGGGCGGACATCCGCTGCATCCCGGCGTCGACCAGCTGCGCGGCGAAGCGCTCGACGAACTGCGAGACCGCCTCGTCATCGCGCTTGTCGTCGGCGCTGTCGGGGCGGACGTCAGCGGTCCGGTCCGCGCCCTGCTGTGGCTGCTCGCTCATCTCCGCATCATCTCCCCTTGATCAGAACCGCCCCTCAACTTTATATGGTTTCTTAACTTCACAAATTTGTGAATCTAGCGTACCTTCAAAATCATGACCACGCCAATCTCTCCCGCTCCCGCGATCCAGGTCGACGGCCTGCACAAGTCGTTCGGCCGCACCCACGCGCTGGACGGCCTCGATCTGCGGGTCGGGGCCGGTGAGGTACACGGCTTCCTCGGACCCAACGGCGCCGGGAAGTCCACGACGATCCGCGTCCTGCTCGGCCTGCTGCGGGCCGACGGCGGCACCGCCCGGCTGCTGGGCAGGGACCCCTGGCAGGACGCCGTCGAACTGCACCGCCGCATCGCCTACGTCCCCGGTGACGTCACCCTGTGGCGCAATCTCTCGGGCGGCGAGGTCATCGACCTCTACGGCCGGCTGCGCGGAGGGCTGGACACCGCGCGCCGGGCCGAGCTCCTGGAGCGGTTCGAACTCGACCCCACCAAGAAGGGGCGGACGTACTCCAAGGGCAACCGGCAGAAGGTCGCCCTGGTCGCCGCCTTCGCCTCCGCCCCCGAGGTCGAGCTGCTCATCCTCGACGAGCCGACCTCCGGCCTCGACCCGCTGATGGAGGAGGTCTTCCAGAACTGCGTGGCCGAGGAGCGCGACCGCGGGCGCACCGTCCTGCTCTCCAGCCATGTGCTGTCCGAGGTCGAGGCGCTCTGCGACCGCGTCAGCATCATCCGCAAGGGACGGACCGTCTCATCCGGCTCCCTGGGGGAACTGCGGCATCTGACCCGCACCTCGGTGGTTGCCGAACTCGCCGGCCACTGCAACGGCCTGGGCGCCCTCCCCGGCGTCCACGGGCTGGAGATCCGGGGGCAGCGCGTCACCTTCCAGGTCGACACCGACAAGCTCGACGCCGTGCTCCGCTCGCTCGGCACCTCCGGCGTCCGCAGCCTCACCAGCACCCCGCCCACCCTGGAGGAACTCTTTCTACGCCACTACCAGGACGACGCCCGCAGCGAGGCGATCGCGCGATGACCACCGTCGCCGCCCCGCTGTCCGCCCCGGCCGTGCGTGCGCGCCAACTGGCGGGCACCGGCCCCCTGTTGCGCCTGGCGCTGCGTCGCGACCGGGTGCTGATCCCGGCGTGGGTCCTGGGCCTCGGCCTGGTCGTCGTCGGCACCGGCTCGTCCTTCGAGGCGCTCTACGACACCGCCGCCCGGCGCGCCGCACTGGCCGCCTCGATGAACGGCAACGGCTCGATGCGCGCGCTGTACGGACCGGTCTTCGGCGACTCCGTCGGCGGGCTGATCGCCTGGCGGATGGCCGGCTTCGGCGCCGTCCTCGCCGCCGTGATGAGCCTGCTGATCGTGGTCCGGCACACCCGCGAGGAGGAGGAGACGGGACGTCAGGAGCTGCTCTGTGCCGCCATGGTCGGCCGCCGCGCCCCGCTGACCGCGGCTCTGCTGACGGCCCTGACGGCCAACGCCGCGCTCGTCGTGGTGATTGCGGGCGGCCTGGCCGGCTCCGGCCGGCCGGCGGCCGGTTCGCTCGCGCTCGGCCTCGCCATCGGCTGCACCGGCATGCTGTTCGCCGTACTGGCCGCGATCGCCGCCCAACTCACCGAGAGCGCACGGCTCGCCAAGGGCCTGACCGGCGCCGCGCTCGGCCTCGCCTTCGCGCTGCGCGCCGCGGGCGACACCGCCACCACCGGTGCCGGCTCCCCACTCACCTGGATCTCGCCGATCGGCTGGGCGCAGAACCTGCGCGCCTACGCCGGCGAACGCTGGTGGCTCGTCGCGCTGTTCCTGGCGGCGGCCGCCCTGGCCGGCTGCGTCGCCTACGCCCTGACGGCCCGCCGCGACCTCGGGATGAGCTTTCTGCCCGCCCGCCCCGGCCCGGCCGTCGCACCCCGCTCCCTGAGCGGCCCCTTCGGCCTGGCCTGGCGGCTCCAGCGCACCACCCTGGGGGGCTGGACGCTCGGCTTCGTCTGCGCCGGCGGACTCTTCGGCGGTATCGCCAAGGGCGCCGCCGATCTGGTCGGCGGCAATGAACGGACCCGCGAGATCTTCGCGCGGATGGGAGGGCAACAGAACCTGACCGACGCCTTCCTGGCCACGATGGCCGGCATGCTCGGCATGGTCGCCGCGCTCTACGCGGTGGGCGCGGTGCTGCGGCTGCACGGTGAGGAGACCGGCGGGCGGGCCGAGCCGGTGCTGGCCGGCGCGGTGGGCCGGCTCCGCTGGACGGCCGGCCATCTGGCCCTCGCCTACGGGGGCAGCGCCGTCATCCTGGCCTTCGGCGGTCTGGCCCTGGGGGTCTCCTACGACCTCTCGGCCGGCGACCCCGGCGGCCGGACGGGCCCGGTCCTGGGCGCCGCCCTCGCCCAGGTCCCGGCCGTCTGGACACTCACCGGCCTGGCGGTCCTCGCCTTCGGCCTGCTCCCCCGGGCCACGACCGCCGTCTGGGCCCTGGTCGGCGGCTGTCTGACCCTCGGCTGGGTCGGCCCTTCCCTCGACGTCCCCCGCTGGGCGATGGACCTCTCGCCGTACGGCCACCTCCCCAAGCTGCCCGGAGCGGACGCCACCGCGGCCCCGTTCCTCTGGCTGCTGGCGCTCTCCGCCCTGTTCACCGCCGCCGGTCTGGTGGGCGTACGCCGACGCGACCTCGGCTGATCCCGGGCGGCCGGCCCCGGCCGCCCCCACATCCGTGCGCCGCCGGAGCTGTAGCGGACTCCGGCGGCGCACTCGCCCGCGCGGAAACCGGGCCGGCGGGCGGGCATCCACAGGGTGTGGATGCCGGGTGCCGCCCCGCGTCGGCAGCACACCAGGCCCCGCCATGGCCAGTCACCCTGCGCCATTTCACCTGACGGTGCGATAACCCACAGTAACTCTAGAACCCAGGGTGATCGTGTTGTTACTTTCCGTATGCGCGGTCGTGACCACGGCACGCGGCATCGGAGGGGATCATGCGACGCATCAGCACCAGGATCGGCATGCTTGCGGCGGCGGCGCTGCTGGCCGTCACCGCGGCCGGGCCCGCCCGGGGGCAGCAGGCGAGCGACACCGCCCGGCGGACCGCCACCGAGACCGCGGCCTACTTCGTGATGACCGACATCACGCGTGCGGAGTTCGTCATCAAGCTCACCGACCCCCGCAAGATCCAGCACGCCCGCGAGTTGCTGAGCGGGGCGACCAGCTCGGAGCCGCATGTCATCGGCCGGATCGAGAAGCGCCCCGCCCCGTACAACGGGCGCTGGAGCTTCCATCTCCGCCCGGAGACCATCGACTTCTTCGACTTCGCCGTCGAGGTCTGTGACGCCACCACGCCCTATGTCGAAGACCATCTCGACGAGGCCGGCGGCCCGTTCCTTCCCGGGCTGATCTGGTGCCCCTGGAGTTCGAGCTTGGTACGGGAGGTGCCCCAGCCGTAGGGCGTGTCCGCAGGCCCCCGATCCGGGCCGCCGGCCTGCCCCGCCCACGGCTCCCGGGCGGGGTCCCCGCCGGGGCGGCGGCCCTCAACCTCCCGGCGTCACCAGCCGCGCCTCGTACGCGAACACCGCCGCCTGGGTGCGGTCCCGCAGCCCCAACTTCACCAGGATGCGGCTGACGTCGGGCCGGGCAGGGGGGAGATGCGGGGTCAGGTCGTGCCGAGGGCGTTGTCGAGTTGGTGAATGCGCGCGATGTTGGCGACATCGTCGGATGCCTGACTGGCCGGGGTGTTGAACCATGCCTCCAGCATTTCCCTGAGGACAGGCCCGGACGTCAGCCGCAGGCTGATGGCGAGGACGTTGGCGTCGTTGAAGCAACGCGCGCCGGCTGCGGTGTAGGCGTCATGGCACAGGGCAGCGCGGACTCCGCGTACCTTGTTCGCGGCCAGTGAGGCGCCGGTGCCCGTCCAGCAGCAGACGACGCCGAACGCGGCCCGTCCGGCGGCGACGTCCTCGGCTGCCGCTTGTGAGGCGTAGGACCAGTCCGTGCGGTCGCCCTCCTTCAGCACTCCGTGGGGGAGGACGGAGTGACCGCGGTCTTTCAGTTCCGTGGCCAGCATGCGGGCAAGGGGCTCGTCCCAGTCGGCGGAGATCGAGATGATCACGAGAAATTCTTCCTTCCTGGGCCGCGGCGAGATGAGAGGTGCGACCCGGCCGATTGCCTCGGGCTCCTTCGAGTCTGCGGGAAGCCCAGCAGGTCAACCAGGCCTCTGGCGCTCCCACCACTGCCCGTCCTACTACTGCCAGGAACAGGCTGCAGCGCACCGGCGAGCGATACTGGGGTCATGGACCCGCGAGCTGAGCTAGGTGATTTTCTCCGCTCCCGGCGGGCCCGTCTGAGGCCCGAGGACGTGGGGCTGCCCCCCGCTGGAGGGCGAAGGCGGGTGCCAGGACTCAGGCGGGAAGAACTCGCCATGCTGGCGGGCGTCTCGGTCTCCTACTACACGCGACTGGAACAAGGACACGCCCGCAACGCCTCACCGGAGGTGTGGGACGCCATCGCCCGGGTCCTGGGCCTCGACGAAACGGAACGGGCACACCTCACGCGTCTGGTACAGCCAGAGCCATCCCCACGTGGCGCCCCCGCGGGGGAGCCACGCATCCGCCGGGAGCTCGTGCAGTTGCTGGACGCCATGGAGACAGTGCCGGCCTACCTTCTCGGTCGGAGGATGGACGTCCTGGGGTGGAACCGGATGGCGCGCGCCTTGCTGTTCGACTTCGCCGCCCGAGACCCACGCGAGCGGAACATGGCGCGTCTGGTGTTCCTCGAACCGTCTTCGCGGGACCTCTTCGCCGAGTGGGAGAACAAGGCCCGGGAGACCGTCGGGTACTTGCGGACGGATGTCGGCCGATGGCCCGACGACCGTGCACTCACCGAACTCGTCGGGGAACTCTCCATGAAGAGCGAAGACTTCAGCCGCATGTGGGCGGATTACTCCATCACCGACAAGGGACACGGCACCAAACGCCTGCACCACCCGCTCGTGGGCGATCTGGCCCTCTCCTACGAGACGTTCCAGCTCCCCGCAAATCCCGGCCTGTACCTCGTCACCTACCACGCGGAACCCGGCTCCCCTTCCGCCGAGGCACTACGCCTACTGGCCTCCTGGGGCATCGACGAGAACCCAGCGCACCCTCGGTTCCTGAGGCCGGAGGAACGGTGAGGCGCCGGGGCCCCGGTGACAGCGCCACACCGTCGAGCGGTGTGGCAACCGCCCGAACCCCTGGCGCGGCACCGTGCCCTCCTCAGCCCCCCGGCGTCACCAGCCGCGCCTCGTACGCGAACACCGCCGCCTGGGTGCGGTCCCGCAGCCCCAACTTCACCAGGATGCGGCTGACATGCGTCTTCACCGTGGATTCGGCGACCACGAGATGCTCGGCGATCTCACCGTTCGACAGGCCCTGGGCGACCAGCACCAGGACCTCGGTCTCACGCTCCGTCAGGTCGGCGATGCGTTCCTGGGCCGGGGCGCGCGGGGTGCCCAGCCGGGAGAATTCGGAGATCAGCCGCTTGGTGACGGTGGGGGCGAGCAGGGCCTCGCCGGAGGCGACGATCCGTACGCCGTCGGCGAGCTGGCCGGCCGAGGCGTCCTTGAGCAGGAAGCCGCTCGCCCCGGAGCGCAGCGCTTGGTAGACGTATTCGTCCAGGTCGAAGGTGGTCAGCACGAGGACCTTGGCGTCCGCGTCGGCGGCCACGATCTCGCGGGTCGCCTCCAGGCCGTTCATCTCCGGCATCCGGATGTCCATCAGGACGACATCGGGCCGCAGGACCCCGACCTTCTGCACCGCCTGGCGGCCGTCGACGGCCTCACCGACGACCTCGATGTCCGGCATGGCGTTGAGCAGGACGGAGAAGCCCTCGCGAACCATCACCTGGTCGTCGACGATCAGTACGCGGATCATGCCCGTTGTCCCCCTGTCGCGGCTTCCCCCGCCGCATTCCCCACCGGTATGAACGCCGCGACCTCGAAGCCGCCGTCCTCGGTGTGGTCGGCGGTCATCTCGCCGCCCAGCATTTGTACCCGCTCGCGCATGCCCAGCACACCGTGCCCCGCCCCCGGGGACGGCTTGGCGAGACGGCTGGGCCGGCCGTTGACGATCCGCAGGCCCAGGCCCCCCAGGACGTAAGAGATCTCCACCCGGGCATCGGCACCCGGCGAGTGCCGCAGCGCGTTGCTCAGCCCCTCCTGCACGATCCGGTACGCGGACAGCTCCACGCCCTGCGGCAGCGGCCGGGGCGACCCGGTGATCACGGCCTCGACGTTCAGCCCGGCGCTACGGACGCTGTCGAGCAGCGAATCGAGGGTGGCGAGCGTGGGCTGCGGCGCCTCCGGGTCGCTCTCGGCGAAGGCGTCCGGGTCCGCGGAACGGACCACGCCCAGGATGCGGCGCAGCTCGGTCAGCGCGGCGACGGCGTTCTCCCGGATCGTCGCGAAGGACGTGGCGAGCTCGGGCGGGGTGTTCTCCACGCGGTACGGAGCGGCCTCGGCCTGGATGGCGATCACGGACATGTGGTGGGCCACCACGTCGTGCAGCTCGCGGGCGATCAGCGCGCGCTCCTCCAACAGCGTGCGTCGGCCGCGCTCCTCGGCGGTGGCGGTCAGGGTCTCGACGACCTGCCGGCGCTCCTCGCGCCAGGCGCGCACCGCGGCGGCGGAGACCAGCACCACACCGCAGCCGACCGCGGCCGACGGCAGATCACCGGCGCCACTGCCCAGCACCCCCGTCAGCACGGCCGCCAGGGCGAAGGTGACCAGCCACATCTCGATGGCCAGCCGGGGCCGGGTGCGCAGCACCACGAGCACCATCACGGCGAGATGGGTGGCGAAGGCACTGCCCGAGAAGATGCTGGCGAACGGGGAGGAGAAGTCCACATAGGCGGCCGCCGACACCACGACCGTGGACAGCGACAGCCAGTACGCGCCCACCGGGCGGAAGAGCGTGAGCATCGGCCCCGCGGCGACCAGCGCGCTGAAGCCGGTGACCAGGAGGCCGCGCACCGAACCGAGCCCGGAGCCGGTGAGGGTCGCCAGGAAGACGCACATCGAGAAGAAGCCCACGGTGCAGTGCGGCAGCCAGCGCGTCCAGTGCCGCAGCCGTTCCGGCAGCCACGGCACCCACCGGGACACCTTGGCGTCCTCCAGCGGTGGCATCGGGCGGAACGCGAAGGCGTCGACGAACAGGTCCTGGCGCAGCCGGTGCAGCGCGCCGTGCGCCATCCGGGCCTCCGATCGCAGGGTGCCCTGCGTCTGGGTCGTGTCATTCACGCTGACAACGGTAAGCAACCGCACGCCGCCGGGCGTCCCCACCAGTGAGGATCTGCCGGCGTCCGCCTCAGGTACTAGACGGCCGACACACCAGCCCGACCAGGACGTCACAGCTGGGGCTGCCGGGAGTGACGGGGGCGTAGTGACCGACGCCGGGCAGCTCGCGCAGCACGGTGGTGGCGGCGCTCCGTGCCGCGTACCGGCGGGAGAGGTCGAGCGGGACGTCCGGGTCGTCGGTGCCGTGCAGGATCGTGACCGGGATGCCGGCGGGCGGATGGCGCGCGGGGTCGGCCGCGGCGAGGCGTTCCGGGAAGCCGGGGCCCGCGCCGAGCAGCTCGCCGACCGCACCGCCGCTCAGCCCGAGCGCATGGGCGCGGGCCAGGTCGGCGACCGGGGAGACGGCCAGCACCCGGGACACGGGCGTGTCCGGGCGGGCGGCGGCGAGCAGCGCGAGATGGCCGCCCGCGGAGTGGCCGATGAGGACGGGGGACGGGTCCGCCACCGCCCCCGCCAGGGCCGCGCAGGCCGCCTCGATGCCCGCCGTGACGTCCTCGAACGTCTGCGGCGCCCCGCCGCCCGCGCCGACCCTGCGGTACTCCGCGAGCGCGACCGGCAGCCCCCGCCCGGCCAGCTCCGCGGCGAGCGGCGACAGATGGCGGCGGTCGTAGGCCGCGCGCCAGAATCCGCCGTGCAGCAGGACGACCAGCGGCCCGCGCGCCGGCGCACCGCCGCCCGCCCGCGGCACATACAGGTCGACGAGCTGGTCCGGATGCGGCCCGTAGGCCACCGTCCGGTCCGGCGCCACCGGGGCCAGCCCCAGCAGCGCCGACTCCTCGTCCGCGCCCCTCACCCGCCGTCCCCGGACGACACCTCGGGCAGCGCCCGCAGCACCTCGCCCAGCACCCACGCCGCCCGCTCCGCGTCCGCGAAGGAGGTGTAGAGCGGGGTGAAGCCGAAGCGCAGCACGTCGGGAGGGCGGAAGTCGCCGACCACCCCGCGCCGGATCAGCTCGTCCATCACCAGGCCGGCGACGGGGGTGCCGCCCTGCCCGAACGACGAGCCGAGCTTGGGCGAGCACGCCAGCGACACCTGGCTGCCGCGTCGCTCGTGCGCCTGCGGCGTCAGGGAGCGGACCACGTCCGGCGGCACATAGGCCCGCACGCACTCCAGGAAGAAGTCCGTCAGGGCCAGGCTCTTGGTGCGTACGGCCTCGATGGACACCCCGTCCCAGGCCTCCAGCGCCGCCTCCAGCGCGAGCAGCGAGAGGATGTCGGGGGTGCCGACCCGGCCGCGCGGAATGCCGTCGGCGGGGGTGTAGGCCGGGTCCATCGCGAACGGATCGGCGTGGGAGTTCCAGCCCGGCAGCGGCGATTCGAACCTCTCCTGGAGGCTCTCGCGGATGTAGAGGTAGGCGGGCGAACCCGGGCCGCCGTTGAGGTACTTGTACGTACAGCCGACGGCGAGGTCGACGTGGTGCGCGTCGAGGCCGACCGGCAGCGCACCGGCGCTGTGGCACAGGTCCCAGACGGCGAGCGCGCCCGCGGAGTGCAGTGCGTGGGTGATGCCCGGCAGGTCGTTGAGCCGGCCGGTGCGGTAGTCGACGTGGTTGACCAGCGCCAGCGCGGTCCGCTCGGTGACCTCGTCGGCGATCCCGCCGGGTTCGACCGGGCGTACCGCGAGGCCGGTCATCCGGGCCGCGGACCGGGCGATGTAGCCGTCGGTGGGGAAGGTCGTGGCGTCGACGAGGATCTCCGTGCAGCCCTTCCCGGCCATGCGGACCCCGCCGACCACGGCCTTGAAGAGGTTGACGCTGGTCGAGTCGCCGACCACCACGCGGCCCGGTCCCGCCCCGATCAGCGGCGCGATCTTGTCGCCGATCCGCTCCGGCGCGGTCCACCAGCCCGACTCGGTCCACGACCGGATCCGCAGCTGACCCCACTCGCGGGCGATGACATCGGCGATCCGGCCGGGCACCGCACGGGGCAACGCCCCGAGGGAGTTGCCGTCGAGATAGACGCCGGCGCCGCCCGAGGCCTCATCCGGCGCGGCATCGAGGACGAAGCGGTCGCGGATCGCGGCGAGCGGGTCGGCGGCGTCCAACTGCTCGGCGCGGGCGGCCTGTTCACGGGCGCCGGCGGAACCGGGGCGGGCGGCGGCAGGGAATCCGGGGGGCTCAGACATGGCTGCGCGCCGTCCACAACTCGGGGAAGACGTTCTTGCGGGCCCGCTTCTCCAGCCAGGCCACGCCCGCGGAGCCGCCGGTGCCCATCTTGGCGCCCATGGCCCGCCGGGTCGCGACCAGATGGTCGTTGCGCCAGCGCCAGACCAGCTCGGCGACATCGGTCAGCGTCTCGCCGAGTCCGACGAGGTCCGACTCCTGCGGGCCGTCGTAGATCTCGGCCCAGACGGCCTCGACGCCCGGATCCGGTTCGTAGCGCAGCGACGGGTCCCGCCGCAGCACGGCCTCCGGGACCGGGTAGCCGCGGCGGGCGAGCAGCCGCAGCACCTCGTCCCACAGGCTCGGCTCCTGGAGCGCCTTCTCCAGCTCGGCGCGCTCGCGCGGCGCGCCGCGGTGCGGCACCAGCATGGAGGCGGACTTCTCGCCGAGCAGGAACTCCATCCGCCGGTACATCGCGGACTGGAATCCGGATCCCTCGCCGAGCGCGCTGCGGTAGGCGTTGAACTGCGCCGGGGTCAGCCGGGCGAGCGGTTTCCAGGCGGCGTTCAGCGCCTCCAGCTCGTAGGTGGAGCGGCGCAGTGCGTCCCGGGCCACGGTCAGGTCGTCGCGGCGCAGCGCCTCGGCCGCGGTGCACCACTCATGGACGATGACCGTGAACCACAGCTCCATGACCTGGGTGGTGACCAGGAAGACCATCTCGCCGGGGTCGTCGGAGAGCGGGTGCTGCAGATGAGTGAGGACGTCCGCCTGGACATAGTCCTCGTACGGGGTGGTGCTGCTGGAGCCGATGCTGAGATCGGGGGCGAACGGCGGGTCGGGCTCGGCATCGGCCGGTACGGGAACGGCGGGTGCACTCGCCACGCTGTCCGCGGGATCTGTGGGAGACGGCTGCGACATGAGGGACTCCTCAGGTGCGAACTACCGGGTAGCGGTCCGCCCCTTCCTCGTCGGCTCGGGAGCCCCGGTCCCCTCGGGCTCGGGATGGCCCGGCCCACTGAAATCATCGGTGCTGGACAGCGACCGCGCAAGGGCCGGCTGCGATCACGCGGCCGGCCCTCGGTCGTGCCCGGCGCCCCCGGCGGCGGGGCCGCCCGGAAGGACCGCGGCGGCCGTCAGGTGAGAGTGTCGGCCGCGGTCGGCGAGGAGTCCCGCAGGAAGGTCGAGCAGCGCTCGTACTCCTCCTGCTCGCCGATCGCCTGGGCGGCGCGGGCGAGGGCGTGCAGCGCCCGCAGGAAGCCGCGGTTGGGCTCGTGCTCGAACGGCACCGGGCCGTGGCCCTTCCAGCCGGCCCTGCGCAGCGCGTCCAGGCCACGGTGGTAGCCGGTGCGGGCGTAGGCGTACGACTCGACGACCCGGCCGCCCTCGAACGCGTCGTCCGCCAGCTGCGCCCAGGCCAGGGAGGAGGCCGGGTACTTCGCGGCGACATCGGACGGCGCGGTGCCCGCGGCGAGCATCTCGCGGGGCTCGGGGTCGTCGGGCAGGTGGGTCGGGGGCGGTCCCCCGAGGAGGTTCTCGTGAATGGCCATGTCTCCCAGTCTGCCTGGTCGCGGGGGCGGGGTGAGTGCACCGCCGCTGGATCCGGGCGAGGCCCCGGCGCTGGAGGCGGA
>NZ_SDIG01000125.1:0-19582 GCF_004122755.1 Streptomyces sp. TM32 | reverse complement strand
ATAGGCGCCCATGTCGGCGGAACGAGCTCCCACTCCAGGCGCCAACCCGGTGATCGTTTGCGGTCACGGCACTAGCGGGAGCCGCCGCGCCGGATCAGAGCGAGGCGATGACGCGGTCGGCGAGGATGTAGACGCTTTCCTCGCGGCTCTCGCCCCAGGAGAAGGTCAGCGCATACGCACCGGAGATGCCGGAGCCGCCCAGCAGGACCGGACAGTGCCCCTCGTGCAGTGCGCCGGCCACCCGCTCCGCGGTCTCGCGCTGCCCGGGGGTCAGGCAGAGCGTGGTGCCGTCGGTGAAGACGTAGACGTCCAGGGTGCCCAGCGGGCCGGGGCGCACGTCCGCGAGCGGGGTGGCCCGCTGCGCCAGCTCCTCCAGGCGCGCGACGGTGCGCTCGTGATCACTGATCACCGGGGACGGGGAGAAGTCCGGGTGCGAGGGGTGGCGCCGGCGGGCGGCGGCCAGTTCGGCGGACTCGGTCTCCTCGGCCGGTTCCCACTCGGGCGCGTCCAGTGCCTCGACGGACTCCAGGGCGTCCGGCCCCAGGAGCGGCTCCAGGCCGGCCCAGTCCGCCTGGCGGGGCAAGAACGGGTGGTGGGTGTCGAAGCGGTCGGACTCCGGGCGCTCGGGCAGCTCGCGCTGGTCGGCGCGGGCATCCAGCGGGCTCTCGTCGCCGAGGCCGGCGAGACCGCCCAGCAGGGAGGGGGCGTCGGCCGCGTCCCTGGCCTCCTGCGCGGCCCAGAACGCACGGGCCTCGGCCAGTTCGCGCTCCCGCTCCTCGGCGAGCGCGTCCGCGACGGCGGCACGTATGTCCGCGAGCGGGGTCTCGTCTGCCGGGGTGGCCCGGGCGGCCGGGATCGCCGCGACGGCCGGGTGTGCCACCTCGGTGCGCGCGGCGATGTCCTGCCGGGCGGCGACGAGCTCGGCGTGCAGCTCGGCGATCTGACGGTGCAGGGCACGGGCGGTGCGCAGGGCGACGGCGCCCAGTGCCACGGCGGTGGCCGCGGCCAGTAGCAGGACGAGGGTGGTGACGCTCATGCGTCCTCCCCACTTCGCTCGGCGGCCCTGTTCCCTCGGGCCGCGCATCGGTACATGGACTTACCCCGGCGGTCGGCCGCGGTTACCCCCTTGATGCGCTTGCTCACGAGGTCACTCCGGGTAGCGGCTCACTCACCGGCGTACTCCCGTTAGCAGAATGTTCTCCGACTTCCTACATCAGGCTGCCGGTGGTCGGCGACCGCTCCGGGCGAACTATGTCCCGAAATGGAGGGGGGTGAGGGTCGTATATGTTCGAGTGAACCCCTGCTGACCTGCAAGAACGTCTCCCCCTGGGGGCGTTGGTCACAATCCTGGGGGAGATTGGGTCGCGATCGAGTTAACGAGTGGCGCAGGTCACGCCGTGTCGCCGCCTGTATGCGCATGACAGCGAAGGGTGTGCGCGGGGCGGGAGTTGGTCCGTTTTGTGCGCGCGGGCGGGGGCGGTCCGGAGGAGGGGCCGGGCGCCCGGAGCGAGCGCCCGGCCCCTACCCTCAGCTACTGCTCCAGCTCAGCTCAGCTCAGCCGCTCGATGACCATCGCCATGCCCTGGCCGCCGCCGACGCACATCGTCTCCAGGCCGAACTGCTTGTCGTGCCACTGGAGGGAGTTGATCAGGGTGGTGGTGATGCGGGCGCCGGTCATGCCGAAGGGGTGGCCGACGGCGATCGCGCCGCCGTTGACGTTCAGCCGGTCAAGGTCGATGCCCAAGTCCCGGTAGGACGGGATGACCTGGGCGGCGAACGCCTCGTTGATCTCGACCAGGTCGATGTCGGAGACCGAGAGGCCGGCCCGCCGCAGCGCCTGCTTGCTGGCCTCGACCGGGCCGTAGCCCATGATCTCGGGGGAGAGGCCGGAGACGCCGGTGGAGACGATCCGGGCCAGCGGGGTCAGCCCCAGCTCGCGCGCCTTGGTGTCGGACATGACGACCAGCGCCGCGGCACCGTCGTTCAGCGGGCAGCAGTTGCCGGCGGTCACCAGGCCGTCGGGGCGGAAGACCGGCTTGAGGCCGGCGACGCCGTCGACGGTGACGCCGGCGCGCGGGCCGTCGTCCTTGGCGACGACCGTGCCGTCGGGCAGCGTGACCGGGGTGATCTCCCGCTCCCAGAACCCGTTGTTGATCGCCTTCTCGGCGAGGTTCTGGGACCGTACGCCGAACTCGTCCATGTCCTGGCGGGTGATGCCCTTGAGGCGGGCGAGGTTCTCCGCGGTCTGGCCCATCGCGATGTATGCGTCCGGGATCAGGCCGTCCTCGCGCGGGTCGTGCCAGCCCGCGCCCTCCTCCTCGGCGCGCGCCGCGGTACGGGCCTCGGCGTCGGCGAAGAGCGGGTTGTGGGTGTCCGGCAGGCCGTCGGAGCTGCCCTTGACGCTGCGCGAGACGGTCTCGACGCCGGCCGAGATGAAGACGTCGCCCTCGCCCGCCTTGATGGCGTGCAGCGCCATGCGGGTCGTCTGGAGCGAGGAGGAGCAGTAACGGGTGATGGTGCAGCCCGGGAGGTGGTCCATCCCCATCTGGACGGCCACGATGCGGCCGAGGTTGTGGCCCTGCTCGCCGCCGGGCAGACCGCAGCCGAGCATCAGGTCGTCGATGTCCTTCGGGTCCAGCTCGGGGACCTTGGCCAGGGCGGTCTCGATGATCTGCGCGGTCAGGTCGTCCGGGCGGACGTCCTTGAGCGAGCCCTTGAAGGCGCGGCCGATCGGGGAGCGGGCGGCTGAGACGATCACGGCTTCGGGCATCACGGCTCCAGAGGGCGTAAGAACGAACGGCGCGGAGCGCCTCGTTGCGGTGGGGTGGTCGGCGGCGTGGTGATCGGACGCGGACGGGCAGGACTGAGTGGGAAGTTACCTGCACGTACTGCTGAGGTCACGGGGTGCGCCCTGTGATGCGGGCCTCTTTTCTAAGCGAGCGCTTATGGCGGGCGCTTGGAAAAACGGGGCGGGGCCGCCGGGTATTCCCGGACGGCCCGCCCCGGGTGCCGCGCCGTCCGTCTGTGCCGTCCGTCTGCGCCGTCGGTCTGCCGCGGCGTCAGCCCGTGACCGACGACGGATCCGTCGGCTCCGGCTCCGGCAGCTGGCGGCGCCTGCGGTGCTTGAGCAGCGCCCAGGGTGCGCGGGAGGCGGTGACCTCCGTACCGCCCTCGGAAGCCGCCTCGGCGGCCGCCTGCTCGACCGGCAGCAGGCTCTCGCCACGGGCGGGCTCCGGCCGCTCCTCCTCCGGCCACAGGCCCAGTGCGGCGCACAGCGTCGGCAGCACGGCCATCGCGGCGGTGGCATAGCCCTCGGCCGACGGGTGGTAGTTGTCCGGCCCGAACAGCTCCCGCGGACGTGCCTCGAACTCCGGCCCGAGCAGATCGCCGAGCGAGACCGTCCGGCCGCCGCTCTCGATCACGCCGATCGTCTGGGCGGCGGCGAGCTGCCGCGACAGCCGCCGGGCCACCCAGCGCAGCGGCTGATAGACCGGCTCGATGGTGCCCAGATCGGGGCAGGTACCGACGATCACCTCGCAGCCGGCCGCGCGCAGCCGGCGCACCGCGTCGGAGAGGTGGCGCACGGACTGGGCGGGCGCCATCCGGTGGGTGACGTCATTGGCGCCGATCATGATGACGCAGACGTCCGGGGTGGCGGTGCCGTCCGCCAGCATCAGCTCCACCTGGCGCGCCAGGTCGTCGGACTGCGCCCCGGGCAGCGCCACATTGCGGAAGTCCACGGGCAGCTCGGAGAGCGCGGCCAGCCCGGAGGCGAGCAGTGCGCCCGGGGTCTGGGAGGGGCGGTGCACCCCCTGCCCGGCGGCGGTGGAGTCGCCGAGGAAGCCCAGCCGCAGGGGCGGCCGGTCCGTGCGGTGGTCGAAGGCGGCGCCGTAGCGGCCGTCGGCGCACGGCGGGATGTCGCTGGAGCCGCCGACCGTACGGCGGGCCAGCCGGACCTCGGTCAGCAGCACACCGACGGCGGCGACGCCGAGCAGCCCGACGCCGCCGCCGCCGAACGCGGCCGCGGTGGCGATCCGCCGTGCCACTCTCGCCCTGGACATCGTCATCGGCATGGGCCGGGCACCTCCCCGCGCAGTGCGGGCGCGCCGCGGCCCCAGGGGCCGGACGCGCTCTTGAATCGGCAAGAACTTCTACACCAGGGTGTTGCCCGTTCCTGCACGGAACGCAACTCTTACCTCCCCTAACGGGCCCGGGCAATAGGCTGGCTGCACGGGCGCAGGAGAGCGTGCCCCTGACCGCGGAGACCACCGTGCAGTTTTACGATTCGATGATTGAGCTGGTCGGCAACACCCCGCTCGTGCGGCTCAACAGCGTCACTCGAGGGATCCAGGCCACCGTCCTGGCGAAGGTCGAGTACTTCAACCCCGGCGGATCGGTCAAGGACCGGATCGCCGTGCGGATGATCGAGGCCGCCGAGCAGTCGGGTGAACTGCAGCCCGGCGGCACCATCGTCGAGCCGACGTCCGGCAACACCGGCGTGGGCCTGGCGATCGTCGCCCAGCAAAAGGGTTACAAGTGCATCTTCGTCTGCCCGGACAAGGTGTCCACGGACAAGATCAATGTGCTGCGGGCGTACGGCGCCGAGGTGGTGGTGTGCCCCACCGCCGTGGACCCCGAGCACCCGGACTCGTACTACAACGTCTCGGACCGGCTGGTGCGTGAGACGCCCGGGGCCTGGAAGCCGGACCAGTACAGCAACCCGAACAATCCGCGCTCCCACTACGAGACGACCGGTCCCGAGCTGTGGGCGCAGACCGGGGGGCGGATCACGCACTTCGTGGCGGGTGTCGGCACCGGCGGCACGATCAGCGGCACCGGCCGCTATCTGAAGGACGCCAGCGACGGCCGGGTCAAGGTCATCGGCGCCGACCCCGAGGGCTCGGTCTACAGCGGCGGCTCCGGGCGCCCGTATCTGATCGAGGGCGTCGGTGAGGACTTCTGGCCGACCGCCTACGACCGCACCGTCGCGGACGAGATCGTGGCGGTCTCGGACAAGGACGCCTTCCAGATGACCCGGCGGCTCGCCAAGGAGGAGGGCCTGCTGGTCGGCGGCTCCTGCGGGATGGCAGTGGTGGGTGCGCTGGAGGTCGCCTCGAAGCTCGGCCCCGATGACGTGGTGGTCGTGCTGCTGCCCGACAGCGGCCGTGG
Source organism: Streptomyces sp. TM32 (assembly GCF_004122755.1). Lineage (NCBI taxonomy): Bacteria > Bacillati > Actinomycetota > Actinomycetes > Kitasatosporales > Streptomycetaceae > Streptomyces > Streptomyces sp. TM32. Next base: position 14,413 of record NZ_SDIG01000125.1, on the reverse strand, counting down.
CTACCTCTCCAAGATCTTCAACGATGAGTGGATGGCCGACTACGGCTTCCTGGAGGAGGGCGGCCCCGCGGCGCGGGTCGGCGAGGTGCTCCAGCACAAGGAGGGCGCCCTGCCCTCGCTGGTGCACATGCACCCGGAGGAGACCGTCGGCGAGGCGATCGAGGTGCTGCGCGAGTACGGCGTCTCGCAGATGCCGATCGTCAAGCCCGGCGCCGGGCACCCCGACGTGATGGCCGCCGAGGTCATCGGCTCGGTCGTCGAGCGCGAGCTGCTGGACGCGCTGTTCACCCAGCGCGCCTCGCTGACCGACCCGCTGGAGAAGCACATGTGCCCGCCGCTGCCGCAGGTCGGCTCCGGCGAGCCGGTCGCCGATCTGATGGCGGTGCTGGAGAACGCGGACGCGGCGATCGTCCTCGTCGAGGGCAAGCCGAAGGGCGTGGTGAGCCGGCAGGACCTGCTGGCCTATCTGGCGCGCGAGGCCGGCAAGTAGCAGCGTCTCCCGGCGGCGGTCGTACGCGGCGGCCCGGTGCCCCTGGCCGCAGGGACGCTGTTGGTTGATCCGGGCCAAGTGTGACGTCGGTCTCCGAGACCTGGTGGTGGTCTTGGAGACCGACGTTGTCGTGTGGGGCGGGTGTCGTCTCGCTGCAGCTGAGGGCGTGGGGGAAATGCCGCCCTCGCGCGACCCCGGAGAAGCGCCGCCGAGCCTGAGACCAGATCTGCTGTCGCCCCGGGCAAGGGCCCGGAATGCCCGGCGTCTAGGGTGAGCTTGTGCAGCATTTCGAGGTCATCACAGCCGTCGCCGCACCCCCGGACCAGGTGTTCGCGGTATGCCTGGATGTGGAGGCGCATACCCGCTCGATGGCCGATTCGTCGGAGCGAGCGGTCGGCGGCAAGACCCGCGGCGAGCTGTCGCTCGGGGACACAGTGACCTTCCAAGCTCGCCATCTCGGCCTGACCTGGCGACTCAAGGCCCGCATCACGTCCTACGATCGACCCCGGTGTTTCGTGGACGAGCAGGAGTCCGGGCCCTTCAAGCGATGGCGTCACGCCCACCACTTCGAGCCGGATGGTGCCGGCGGCACCATCATGAGAGACGTCATCGACTTCGCCTCACCGCTGGGACCGGTCGGACGCATCGTCGACAGACTCCTGCTGAGCCGCTACATGCCGCACCTCATCAGACTCCGCAACGCCTACCTGGCCAGCACTTTCGCCTGAGTGGTCAGGGCAGACACCCCTGCTCCACTGCAAACGGCCCGCGCCGCCGGCGGATCGGGGTGGACGCGAGGCACCTCTGCCCAGCAGAGCAACTCGACCGGACAAAGCACCAGCGCCCGAATTGACCAGCAGCGTCCGCCGGGGGGCCGGGCCGTTGGTGTGGCCGCCACCGGAAGCAGTCCGCTTCCGCAGCCGTCCCGGCGTCAAGTTGCCGTCAGGAAACGGCCGGTCACCGCAAGGTGTACGTATGCGTCATGTGCACGCAGCACGCGCTTAACACGTGTCCGACACAGTGGTGTGCACGGCGACACGGGCCTCCGGAGCGGCTCCCGGACCTCCTGCTCGCCGTCGGATGCGACGACCGGCCCTGACCCGGTACGCGTCCCTTGCGGGGACCGCCGTCGTCCCGCCCCCGGCGCAGGCCGGGGTGCGGCGGTCCCCGCAACAGCCTTTTCCTTCCGGTTCCTGCCGCCGCGTCAGTCGGCGGCGCCATCCGGGGCGTTCGACGCCGGCAGCCGGTGGCGCAGGGTCGCTCCGTGGGCGGCGTTGACGCCGGCGATCCCCGCCCAGCACACGATCAGGCCCGCCAGCCCGGTGGTGCCCGCGGCGATCGCGGACAGCGGGACGGCCAGCACCAGCGAGAGGGCGGCGAACCCGAAGTGCTGCCAGAAGGGGTGGACGTCGTTGTCCCGGGGCTGCGGCCGGATGCCGCGCGCGACCTGAACCTGCTGCTCGGCGAGGTGCCGGCGCACCTGCCGGTCGACGTTCTGCTCGACCTTCTCCAGGAAGGACTCCAGCAGCTCCGACTCGTACTCCGGTCCCAGCTCCTTGCGGGTCTGGAGGGTCGCGTCGAGGTCTCTGCGCAGATCGGGGTCGTGTGTTGCCATGCCGCCGAGCGTACGCACGCGGGGCGGGCGGCGCGGTAGGGCTATCCCCCGGATCGGGCGGGGGAGGGTGCGCCGGGGGCCGCGGGCGGCGGCCCGGATACGGCGCGGGCCGGTCCACCCTGCGCCTGACCGCCTGAGCGCGGGTGGACCGGCCGGCCCCTTGTCGGCGGGTACCGTCAGAGCTGGAACTGGGTGATCACGGCCCGGTGGTCGGACGGCCAGTTCTCCTTCTCACCGCCGTAGACCTTCGAGCTGGTGGCATCCAGCGAGCCGCCCTTGTACAGGATGACGTCGATGCGGTCCTGCGGCTCGGGCTTGTTGCCGTAGTCGCTGTTGGTGGCGTTCTTCGGACTCCAGGTGTCGCCGGGGGAAGCCGCCTCGTCCGGGTTGACCTCACGGTAGGAGTCCCCGAAACCCCCGTCGGCGAACGCCTTCGTCGCGGGCCACTCCACGACCGAGTCACAGTGCTTTGCCTTTGTCTTCTCGGTCCAGTCCATGTGGGACGGGGAGTTGAGATCACCGGCGATGACGGACGGCCCGGAACCGGCCCACTTGACGATCTTCTCAGCCTGCTCCTTGCGCTCGGCCTCGTCCGCGTAGATCGTGTCGTAGCTGTCCTTGTCGAAACAGGCGTTGTACGGCCCGTACTTCGTGTAGCCCAGGTGGATCGAGTACACCCAGACTCCCTTGATCTTCGCGGCCACCGCCAGATCCGACAGCGAGTCGACCTTCTCGATGGGCTGACTGCTGATGATGTCGACGTCGGAACCGCTCTGGGTGTAGTGCTCCCATCCCAGCTTCTCGGCGATCTGCTTGGTGACGGCCTTGTCGGTCTCCTGCAGGGCGACCACCTCGGTGCCGGAACCCTTGATCTCCTGGACGGTCGTATTGACCCCGTCCGGGACCTGGGAGCCGCCGTGCCAGGTGTTGAGACTCATCACGGTCAGCGTCTGGTCGTCCGCCTCGGCGGCGCTCACCGTGGCGACGGAGACTGCCGCACTCAGGGCGAAGGCGGCAGCAAGTGCCGGTATGACGCGTCGGTTCATCGCGTGGACTCCTTGGTGTGGGGGTGGCGTCAACGTGCCAGAGGTGGATGGAGCGTCCACTAACAGAGGTTGAACGAATGGGCAGCCGTTGCTCAACCGGGCAGGGGCTTGACGGCAAGCGCTTCGCGGCGGTGGAACGACGGCCTACGCTCGGACCATGAGCGCCCACATCGGCAAGCGGCTCCGGGACATTCGCAAGCGGCGCGGAATGAGCCAGCGCGAACTGGCGAAGGGCTCCGGCGTCTCGCTCTCACTGATCCGCAAACTGGAGCAGGGGGAGCGGGCCGATACAAGGCTGGAGACGGCACGTCAGCTCGCGGTGGCGCTCGGCGTGCCCACGACGCAGCTGGTTGCGGAAGAGGCCGCGGATCGTGAGGCGTGCGGGGTCACCGTGGACCGATGGGCCGGCGTCCGTCATGCGCTCCAGGAGCCCCGTACGTCCGATGACCTTGACGAGCCCCCAACGGTTGCCGGGCTCCGTGCGGCTGTGGAGAGAGCTCAACCCCTCTTCTCGGGCGACAAGTTGGCAGAGTTGAGCACCATCCTCCCCTCCTTGATCAGAGATTCTCAGGCACTCGCTGCGAGCGGGCCCGAGGGGCGAGCCGTACACATGCGGGTCATGCAGCTGACGGGCTGGCTGCTGACCCAGACACGCCAGTTCGAGGCGGCCGAGGTCGCTCTGGGACGGGCGCTGGATGCCTCATCGGATCGCCTCCAATCGGCGGTCACGGTCAGCACGCAATGCTGGTTGCTGCTGCGACGTGGAAAGCTCTCCGAGGCGAGGGAACTGGCTATCCGATGGGCAGATGAAGCAGAACCCCGAATGTCTCGCGCCACTCCGGCGGAATTGAGCGCCTGGGGCTGGCTTCTCCTCCGCGCTTCTGCTGCCTCGATCCGTGACAACCGGCCCGGAGAGGCGGCGGGCGCTCTGCGGCTCGCCAATTCGGCGGCCGTTGCACTGGGCAGGGAGTTTGCGCCGGAGAACGATTTCCTGCGCGTCTTCGGACCTGTGACAGTGGCGCTCAAGCGCACAGAGAACGCAATGGTCGTTGACCGGCCTGATCTGGTACTCAAGCTGGCTCCGCAGATTCCGGTGAACGGAATGCGCCCGACGTCCAACAACCGGAATCGGCACCTGTTGGACGTGGCGCATGCGTACGCTCGATCGAGGCGTTATGGCGAGGCCGTGGAGATCTTGCAGGGCATCCGGGCGAGTGCCCCTCAGTGGCTGCCCAACCAGCGCTATGCCCAGGACATCCTGGGCCTGGTGGTGGCCAAGAGGCGCACCCTCACGCCGGAGATGCGCAGCCTCGCCGACGCCATAGGGCTCCCGCTGTGACACTGCGTGGCGCTTCGGTCCGGCGGTTGACGAAAGTGCCATTGCTGCCTCACAGGCTCCCTGCCTAGCGTTGCAGGCGCAGCAAAGACCATGCCTGCAAAATAAGTGCATTGGCGTTTGGAGTGCCACGCATGAGCGTAAGTCCGCTCCCGTATGTTTCGGGCTGCACGGAATGCAGCCACCTCAAATCCGCGGAAGAAAGGGCTCGGTTCGAGAGGAATCCGAGTAAGGAGGTTGACTACCGCGTCCTGGCGAGACGACACCTGCGGGAGGTTCACCGCGTGGCGTCGGTGGTGTAGCCGTGGTCGCCGAGGAAGGGCCCGAAGCCCTGGAGTACGAGGAGAACGCGGCGCGTTCCCCAGTTTCCGCTGTGCTCGCCGTGCCCGCTTCTCAGGGTGTGGAGCCATGTCCCTTTCCGTGTTCCATCTGTCAGGAGAAGGGGCGTCAGTGAAATGACGGCAGCGATATGCACGGCCGGCCCCGGCGGACCGGGGTCGGCCGGACGGGCCCGTCAGGTCGGACGGCCGTCGGGCCGGACGTCCCGTCAGGCCGCGCTCGCCCCGTCCGTCGGCCGCAGTTCGTCCGCGTAGGAGACCGAGATCCGCCGCATCAGCCCGTCGTCGGTGATGTCGTACTGGCCCAGGCGCCACAGCGGTGGCGAATAGGCGTGCACGGACACCGCGTCGTCGGTGGCGCCGGTGAGGCGGTGGATGTGGTCGGGGCCGAAGCAGAACGAGGAGCCGGTGCCGACGGCGGTGGACAGGTGCTCGCCGCCGATCCGGGGGTTGGACTCGGTCAGCACGCCCTGGACGACGCGCACCGCCCCCGAGGACAGGTCGTGGTCGTGCCAGCCGGTGTCGTTCTGCCGGGTCCAGCACAGCAGCCAGACATCGACGAACTCATCGCGGTGCAGGGAGACGTAGTGGCGCTCGGTGTCGGAGAAGGCGACCTGCTCGCGCCACAGGTCCGGGCGGGCGGCGAGCTCCTCGACCAGGGCCTTCAGCTCGCGCCGGTCGAGGTTGCGCTCGGGCAGTGCGGTGAACGGCTGCTCGCCGTCGGGGACCTCACGGGCGGCATCGGCCTGGGAGGTGCGGTACGTCATCGGCGGGCTCCTTTCGTCGGGCCCAGCAGGCGGGCCGGGTTGGCGGTGCGCAGGGCGTGGATCGCGGCCTGCGCACCGAGGTCGGGGAGTACGGGGGCGGCGTAGGGCCGGTCGCTGCCGCTGACGACGACATCGATGCCGGCGGCCCGGACGAGGGCGTCCACCGCACGCGTCCCGTACGAGGACGTCTCGTAGAAGGCCTGGCAGTCGACCCGCCCGCGCTCCCGTCCGCCGCCGCGGGCGACCAGCCGCTCCCCGTGCAGCGGCGCCAGGCCGGCCAGCGCCGCGAAGCACACCCGCAGGTCCGGGTGGCGCGGCCGGCCGAAGGCGCGGAAGGCGAACCAGGCGGCGTGCAGCTGCTGCACGTACGGGACCAGGGCGGCCCACCAGGCGGGTGCCTCCGGGGTGCCCGGTGCCGCGCCGGGGTGGACGAACAGCGGCTTGTCCAGCTCGGCGACGGTGTCCAGCAGCGGCGCACAGCGGGCCCAGCCCGCGGCGTCGAGCAGTGCGGTGGCCGGGAGTTGCAGTCCCACACAGCCGCGCGCCAGCTCGTGCCGCAGCGCCTCGGGGTCCGGTTCGGGGGTGGAGAGGCAGGCCGAGGCCCAGACGCCGAAGGGGGCCGGCAGGCCCAGCGCGCCGTCGTGGAAGGCGGTGAGCAGCGGTACGGCCTCCGCGGGCGGCAGATCTTCGATGCCGAGCGGGCTGGAGAGCGAGACCAGGGCCAGATCGAGGCCGTCGGCGCGGGCGAGCCGGGCGCGGGCCGCGATGTCGTGGTCGGCGGGATCCACGCGGTACGGCGGTTCGCCGGGGAGGTGGAGCGTCCAGCCGTCGAGCCGTGGCGGCGCACCGCGCGACCGCAGCAGCGCGAGGAACTCGGGCGGCCAGAGGTGCTGGTGGACGTCGGTGGGCACGGGCCTCCCTCGGCTGCGGGCGGTGATGCGGACGGCACCCGTGGCGTGGCCCCGGCGTCTCGGGCACGGCCCGTCGTCCCGCGCACGCTGTACTTAATCGCTTAACTGATGCGTTTAAGTGAAACGGTTAACACCGAGCCTGTCAAGGTTGGGGCGGGGGCGACGGGCCCTGGCACGGTCGGGCCGGATCCGCCGGGCCCTGCCGAGGCCGGGGCGGAGGCGACGGGCGACCGCCACCCCCCGCGCGCACCCCGCATCGGGGCGGGTGGCGCGCCCTCCTTGGGTAGGCTTCCGGACATGGCCAGGCCCAATAAGCGCACCACCCTCCGCGAGGTGGCCGAGGCCACCGGACTCTCCACCGCCGCCGTCTCCTACGCGCTGCGCGGCAAGCACGTCTCCAAGGAGACCGAGGAGCGGGTGCGCAAGGCCGCAGCGGAGCTCGGCTACGAGGCCGATCCGATCGCCCGTGCGCTGGCCAGCGGCCGTACGAGCACGGTCGGGGTGCTCGCCGGCGATCTGCAGGATCTGTGGCAGCAGCAGCTGATGGCGGCCATAGGGCGCGAGCTGCTGGCGGGCGACCGCTACGCGCTGATCCTGGATGCCGGTGGCGACCCCGAGCGCGAGCTGGCCCTCGCCAAGCAGCTGCGCGACCAGCGGGTGGACGGGCTCCTGGTCTCGCCAGTGGATCCGTCCGCCGAGGGCTGGTCGAAGATCGCCGACGCGGTGCCGGTGGTCTCCATCGGTGACGCCCTGAGCCGGGCCCGTACGGCGGGTGAGGTGCTCTTCGACAACCGCGCCGGCATCGACGCCGTCCTGGACTACCTCCGCGGGCTGGGGCACCGCCGGGTCACCGTGCTGACCCCCACCGGCCCCTCGACCCCGGACCGTCCGGCCGACGTCTATGTGCGCGAGGCCGCCGACCGCCTCGGCATCGAGGTCGAAGTCCTGCCCTGCGCCCAGGAGTTGGGGGAGGCGACGGCGATGGCCCGCCGGGTCCTGACCAACGGCCCGGACGGCCGCCGCCCGTCCGGGACCTCCGCGCTCGCCCCGCCCACCGCCGTCTTCTGCTTCTCCGACTCCATCGCCTACGGTGTCTACGCGGCCGCCGCCGAGGCCTCCCTGGCCGTCGGCCGGGACCTCTCCGTCGTGGGCTTCGACGACCACCCCGTCTCCCGGGTTCTCACCCCGCCGCTGACCACCGTCGACTGGGGGCTGGGCGAGATCGCCAAGGAGGCCGCCCGGCTCGCGGTCGCCGCGATCGAGGGCCGCCGGGTCCGCCGCAAGCGCATCCTGTGCGCCCCGCGCCTCTCGGAGCGGGGGTCGGCGGTGGAGCTCCGGCGGGGGTGACGGTGGCGCCAGGCCACAGGCCCGACGTGGCCTGCGCACCCAGGTGTTGATGCACGGTCAGTTCTGGGTCGATTCCGCCAGCTGTTCAACTGCCCTCCGTTCAGTGCCGTTTGCCGGGAAATTGCCCGCCATGGATCTTGCATTTGCGTCCTCGCCCATAGGCTGATCATGAAAGTGATTCACACGGGGAACGGGGAAATATGAGGTTCCGTAAGTCGGCTGCGTCCGCGCTGACCGCCCTGGCCTTTGCGGGGGTTGCCGGGCCGGCCTCCGCGGACAGTGCGCTGCATTCCGCGCATCCGGTGAGCGTCGCGAAAGGCATCAAACTGAAGTCGCTCCAGTCGCCGGACGGCAAAACGCTGAAGGCGACCCTGTCCGTGCCCGCGGGCTACCACTTCACTGTCGCCGGCAAGGAGCTGGAACTGGTCGGCCCGCACCATCGGACCGTGGGCCGGCTGGGCAACGCGATCAAGCTGAAAAATGGCAAAACGGCGCACGTCAGCTACCGCGCGTCGGGCGCGACGGTGACCGTGCGGTCGACCCGCAGCTTCCAGCAGCTCGGCGTCTCCACGCGGGACATGGCGGCCGAGAGCTATGCCCAGTGCGCCAACGACAAGATCAAGGATTACGTGGTGTCCGGCGGGATAGGCGGGTGTATAGCCGGTGCCGAGACGGGGTGCGCTCCGGGCGCCACGGCGGGGGCATTCGGGGGTCTGGTCTCCGGTGCGGTGCTGTCGCTTTCCGATTGCTGAGGGTGAGTGAGCAACGGGCACGTGGTGCGGGAAAGCGATGGCACAGAAGCGACGCCAAGGAAGCGGTGACAACCAGGCGATGGCAAGGAATCGGTGACAGCGAAGCGATGATGGGCAGGAAATGAAAAAGGCATTGATCGCCGGAATTCTCGCGGTCGTGGTCGTCTTCGCGCTCACGCACACCGTGTTCTCCGGTTTGGGGGAACCCGCCCGGATTCTGCTGAGCGTCCTGGCCGGTGCGGTCGTCGGAGGGGTGCTCCGGGGCGTGCAGCTGCGCAGATGACCGGAGGCGGCGGACGGGCCGGGGCGATGCGCCCCGGCCCGTTCTGTGCCCCGGTTCCCGGTTCCCGGCCCCGGCCTCCGGCTGCACGGCGCTGCGCCGGGGAGCAGACTGGAGCCGGGCGCTCCGGTACGGTCGGGGCGTGCGTACCGGTGGTCGGCCGACGGGCGGATGGGCGGGTCCTCGATGAAGCGTTCCGCGACGAGTCGTTCCGCGACGAGTGACGTCACGGCGGAGAGCGCGGCCGCCGTGGTGGACGGCGGTGCACCGGACGGCGCGCAGGGCGAGCCGGCGGACCGGCTGGAGGCGCACCGTACCGAACTGACCGGCTACTGCTACCGGATGCTGGGATCGGCCTTCGAGGCCGAGGACGCCGTGCAGGAGACGATGGTGCGGGCCTGGCGGAGCTACGACCGGTTCGAGGGGCGCGCCTCGCTGCGGTCCTGGCTCTACCGGATCGCCACGAACGTCTGCCTGGACCAGCTCAAGGGCAGCCGGCGGCGGGCCCGGCCGATGGATCTCGCCTCCCCGTCGAGCGTGGACACCCCGATCGGCACGGGGCTGCCCGAGACGACCTGGATCGGCCCCGTCCCCGACCAGCGGGTGCTGGCGTCCGCCGGGGACCCGGCGGAGACCGCCGTCGCCCGGGAGTCGGTCCGGCTCGCCTTCATCTCCGCGCTGCAGCGGTTGGCGCCCCGGCAGCGGGCGGTGCTGATCCTGCGGGAGGTGCTGAGCTGGTCGGCGAGTGAGGTCGCCGAGCTGCTGGGCAGCTCGGTCGCCTCTGTGAACAGCGCGCTGCAGCGGGCACGGGCCACCCTCGCCGCGTCCGCCGATGCCGCCGAGGAACCCCCGCGGCCGCTGGACGACGCCCAGGAGGCGCTGCTGCGGCGCTATGTGGACGCCTTCGAGCGGTTCGACATGGACGCACTCACGGCCGTGCTGCACGAGGACTCCACGCTGTCCATGCCGCCGTACGCGCTGTGGCTGCGCGGGCGCGACGACATCCTGACGTTTCTGCGCGGGCCGGGCTGCGGCTGTGCGGGGTCGCATCTGGTGCCGGTCGCGGCGAACGGCCGCCCGGCGTTCGGGCAGTACCGCGCGGACGGCCTGCCCTGGGCGGTCCAGGTCCTCGACCTCGCGGAGGGCCGGGTCACCGCCCTGAACTCCTTCCTGGACACCGACCGGCTGTTCCCGCTGTTCGGGCTTCCGCTCCGGTACGGCGGCCCGCCGCCCACGTGAGGCGCGCGCCGCCTGAGGGGTGTCGCCGCCGGCTCAGCCCAGCTTGTGCTTCTTCAGCCAGGCGGCCGCCACCCGGTCCGGGTCCTGCTTCTCCTTGTCGACCAGGCGGTTGAGCTCGGTGAGATCGGGGGTGGTCAGGGCGTTGCCCAGGCGGGCGAGGGCCTTGCGGACCCGGGAGTCGGCCTTGCGGGCGGCGATCAGCGGGACGACGTGCTGGGCGGGGATGAGGTTCTTGGGGTCCGCCAGCAGCACCCAGCCGTTCTCCGCGGTGTCGACATCGGTGGTGAAGACATTGGCGATGTCGATGTCGCCCTTCTTCAGGGCCCCCTTGACCAGTGGCCCGGACGAGTCCAGCGCCTTGAACTCCTTGAGCTCCACGCCGTATCGGTCCTTCAGGCCGACGACCCCGACGACCCGCTTCTTCATCTCCGCGGCCGCGCCCAAGGTCAGCTTGCCGTTGACCTTACGGAGATCGGCGAGCGTCTTCAGGCCGTAGCGGTCGGCGGTCCGCCGGGTCACGGCGAAGGTGTCGCGGTCCTCGGCGGCCGCGTACGGGAGGACTTCGAGACCGTCGGGGAGCACCGTGGCCAGCGCGTTCTGCATGGCTCCCGCCTCGGTCGCGGTGGCCTTCTTGTCGAGGTAGAGCAGCAGGCTGCCCTGGTACTCGGGGAGCAGATCGATATCGCCGGAGCGCAGTGCGGGGACCACGATCTCGCGGGAGCCGAGGTTGGGCCGGACCGTGGTCTTGACCCCGGCGGCGTTCAGCACCCCCGCGTAGAGGTAGCCGAGGACCTGGTTCTCGGTGAAGTTGGCGGTGCCGATGACCAGTCCGCCGCTGCTGCTGCCGCTGTCGCCGCCGGCGCCGTCCCCCTTGAGGGAGGTGATGCCGGAGGAGCAGGCGGCCAGCAGCGGGGCCGAGGCACCCGCGAGGAGAGTGGTCAGGGCGGTACGACGGTTCATGGGCGGGCTCCTCGGTGCGTACGTAGGGCGGGACGGCGGACGCTCAGCGGGCGGTGGCCGGGCGGCCGCGGAACAGCAGCCGCGTCAGGCCGCCCAGGGCCAGATCGGCGACGACGGCGAGCACGGCGACCAGCACCGCGCCACCGAGCACCTGCACCAGGTCGCGCTGCGCCAGGCCGTCGAAGACGTAGCGGCCCAGCCCGCCGAAGCTGACATAGGCGGCGATCGTGGCGGTGGCGATGACCTGCACGGTCGCCAGCCGTACGCCGGTCATGATCAGCGGCAGCGCGAGCGGGATCTCGACCTGCCAGAGGATCTGACGGCCGCGCAGCCCCACGCCCTTGGCGGCGTCCTTGACCTCCGGGTCGACCGCGGCCATCCCCGCGTACGTATTGGTGATGATCACCGGCACGGCGAGCGCGACCAGGGACACGTACACCGGCCACACGCTCAGTCCGCCGGCCAGGAAGACCAGGGTGACCAGGCCGACGGTGGGCAGCGCCCGACCGAAGGAGGAGAGGTTGACGGCGAGGAAGGCGCCGCGGCCGGTGTGCCCGATGAGCAGCCCGACCGGCAGCGCGATCACGGCCGCGGCGAGGGTGGCGAGCACCGAGTACTCCAGGTGCTCCAGGATGCGGGTGGCGATGCCCTCGGGGCCGGACCACTGGGCGGAACTGGTCAGCCAGGCGGCGAGGTTCTTCAGGAGTTCGAGCATCGGGGCGTCACGCTGCCTTCCGCCACAGAGAGGTGCGCTGCCGGGAGGTGGTGCCGCGCAGCCACGGGGTGCACAGCCACTGGACGGTCACCAGCACCGCGTCGGCGACCAGGGCGAGCAGCAGGGTCAGGGCCACTCCGGCGATGACCGGGGTGGGGAAGTTGCGCTGGAAGCCGTCGGTGAAGAGCTGGCCGAGGCCGCCGTATCCGATGTAACTCGCCACGCTGACCAGGGAGATGGACATGACGGTGGCGACCCGTACACCCGCCATGATCACCGGGAGGGCGAGCGGCAGCTCGACGGTGAGCAGGGTGCGCAGGGTGCTGGTCCCCATCGCCTTCGAGGCCTCACGGGCGCTCGCCGGGACCGCGTCCAGCCCCTCGACGGTGTTCCGCACCAGCACGACCAGGGTGTACGCGGTCAGGCCGGTGATCGCTGTGGTCCGGGTCAGCCCGGTGACCGGCAGCAGGAGGACGAAGAAGGCCAGCGAGGGGATGGTGTAGAGGATGTTGGACGCGCCGAGCACGAAGCCGCGCAGCGGCCGCACGCGGTGGGCGAGGACCGCCAGCGGCAGCGCGATCAGCAGGCCGAACAGGACCGCGGGGACGGCGGTCGCGAGGTGGTCCGCGGTGAGGCGGGCCAGCTCGCCGGCGTGGTCGGGGAACCAGCCCCACTCGATGGTCATGCGGGGCGCTCCGTGGCGGCCTCGGCCGCGCCGGGCGCGGCGTCCTCGGGGGTCCGCGGGCTGTCGGCCGCCGCCCGGCCGGCCTCCGCATGGCTGCGGCCGGCCCGTTCGTGGATGGCGTCGCGGGAGGTGAGGCCGGTCAGCACGCCGTCGGCGGTGACCCGGGCGACGGCGGCGGCGGGGGAGGAGACCGCCTCGTTCAGCGCGGAGAGCAGGGAGTCGGTGTCGCGCAGCGGCCGGACGGGTTCCAGCGGCGCCTCGCCGGCCGTGCCTCCGGCGGGCAGCGCGTCGGTGTCCAGCCAGCCCAGCGGTTCGCCGCGCGGGGAGGTCACCAGGCGCCAGCGGTCCCCGTCGCGGGGTATGCCGCCGACCGGTTCGTCCGTGCGTATCTCCGCGCCGGGCGCGTACGGCACGTCCGCGAGGTCGGTGAGCGAGAGCAGCTTGAGGCCGCGCTCGGCGCCCAGGAAGCCGGCGACGAAGTCATCGGCGGGACGGGCCAGCAGCTCGGCGGGTTCGGCGCACTGGACGAGCCGGCCGCCGGTGCGGAAGACCGCGATCCGGTCGCCCAGGCGGACCGCCTCGTCGATGTCATGGGTGACGAAGACGACGGTCTTGCGCAGCTCCTCCTGGAGCCGCAGCAGCTCGTTCTGCAGCTGGGTGCGCACCACGGGGTCGACCGCGCCGAACGGCTCGTCCATCAGCAGCACCGGCGGGTCGGCGGCGAGCGCGCGGGCCACGCCGACGCGCTGCTGCTGGCCGCCGGAGAGCTGGTGCGGATAGCGCTTGCCGGCGTCGGCGGGCAGGCCGACCAGCTCCAGCAGCTCGGCGGCGCGGGCACGGGCCTTGCGCCGGCCCCAGCCCAGCAGCAGCGGGACGGTCGCGATGTTGTCCAGGATCGTACGGTGAGGGAAGAGGCCGGACTGCTGGATGACATAGCCGATGCCGCGGCGCAGCTCGGCGGCGTCCGTCTCCAGGATGTCGCGGCCGCCGACGCTGATCGTGCCGGAGGTCGGCTCGACCATGCGGTTGACCATCCGCAGGGTGGTCGTCTTGCCGCACCCCGACGAGCCGACGAGGACGGTGACGCCGCCCTCGGGGAGGTCCAGCGACAGCCCGTCCACGGCGGTCGTGCCATTCGGGTACCGCTTGCTGACTGCGTCGAATTTGATCATCCGCTGCCCCTTGCCCGGCCTGCATATGGTCATGCAGAGTCTTAGGCGCGTGAATAGAAGTCAATAGAAGTCAACGGGCGGAAGTGCATCGTCTATTACCTCGCCTGTCACTTGGCTTCACCGTACGGAACGAGGTGTCGGACTTACCGCGATAAAGGGTGCTATATGAGGGAGTTGAGCCCCTTGGAATCCCACATGCTGGACAACGGGCGACGGGCCGGCCGGCGCGTCACGCTCGACGGCACCGCGCTGCACACCGCCGATATCGCCGCCCTCGCGGAGCGCACCGCGCACCCCGCGGAGCCGGACCCCAAGGCGTTCGCCCGCGCCGAAGAGTCCTGGGAAACCGCCCGCCGTCTCGCCGCCACCGGCCGGGTCTACGGGCGCAGCACCGGCGTCGGCGCCAACCGCACGGAGGACGTCGGGGCCGCCGACGCCGAACACGGACTGCGGCTGCTGCGCAGCCACGCCGGCGCGATCGGCGACCCGCTGCCCGCCCGCGAGGTCCGCGCCATGCTCGCGGTGCGCGCCAACCAGCTGCTGGCGGGCGGCGCCGGGTTGCACCCCGCCGTCATCACCGCGCTGCTCACCGCCCTGGACAGCGGCGCGTACCCGGTCGTCAACGAACACGGCGCGGTCGGCACCGGCGATCTGGCCGCGCTCGCCCAGACCGGCCTCGCGCTGGCCGGCGAACACCCCTGGACGTGCCCACCCGGCGCCGCCCGCCAGCAGCTGGTTGGCGCGCACCGCGAGCATGGCG
>NZ_SDIG01000124.1:0-19644 GCF_004122755.1 Streptomyces sp. TM32 | reverse complement strand
CGTTGCTCCCGCCGGCACGGGTAGGGCCACCGGTCATTGCTCCCGCCGGCACGGCACCCCCGTGGGGCGAGCGGCATTCCTGCGCCGTGCCGGCGGGAGCAATGACCGGTGGCCCTACCCGTGCCGGCGGGAGCAACGGCCGGAAGCCCTGTCGGTGCCGGCTGGCACACTGGTCGAGTGACCAGCACCGAGACCGCCGGGCAGCAGCCCGACCACAGCTCCGCCAGCGCGTTCACCCGGGCCGCGAACGACCGGGACGCGGCACCGCAGTTCGTGCTGCCGCTCGTCGCACGGATCGAGAAGGCCGACCCACCGGCGCGTATCGACGCGCTGGAGACGGCGGCGCGGGCGGTGCTGGTGCTGCTGTCGGACGAGCGGTCGGCCGGGGACGGCGCATGGGCCGCGGCGGTGCGGGACTGGCAGGACGCCCGGATCCGGAAGGTGGTGCGGCGGGCGCGCGGCGCGGAGTGGCGCCGGGCCGGGGCGCTGCCCGGCATCACGGTCACCGGCGCCCGCGCCGAGGTGCGGGTCTTCCCCCCGGTGCCGCTGGACGGCTGGCCGAAGGAGCTGGCGCGGTTGCAGGTCTCGGGCACGGAGCTGGACGATCCGGAGCCGCCCGGGGCGCCCGCGCCCGACCGGCCGGTGCTGTGGCTCAACCCCGGTCTGGAGATGTCGGCGGGCAAGGAGATGGCGCAGGCCGGACACGCCGCACACCTGGCGTGGTGGGAGCTGTCCGGTGCGGAGCGGGCGGCCTGGCGCGCGGCCGGATTCCCGCTGTCCGTACGGTCCGCGGAGGCCGCGGAGTGGGAGACGCTCACCCGCAGCGGTCTGCCCGTCGTGCAGGATGCCGGCTTCACGGAGATCGCGCCCGGCTCCTGCACGGTGGTCGCCGACCACCCGGCGCTGCGCGGCGCGTTGCCGCCCACCGGGTGAGGCGGCGGGGCGCTTCCTGGGCGTGAGCGGCGCCGTCGGCCAGGGCCACAGGTGAACCTCAAATCAACCTCTGAACCCGATCGGGGCAGGATTCGGACCGCCGTGCCGGGTCAGGAGTACCGACACCACGGAAGAGGGGGAGCCATGCAGTGCCTGGGGACGGGGATCGGCTGGCGGCCGGAGATCGCTGCCGAGATAGCGGAGCTGCCCGGGGTGGACTGGGTCGAGGTGGTGGCGGAGAACATCTGCCCCGGCCATCTCCCGGACGCCCTGCGGGAGCTGCGCGCACGGGGCACCATCGTCGTCCCGCACGGGGTCTCGCTCGGTCTGGGCGGCGCCGACCGTCCGGACGCCGGGCGGCTGACCGCGCTCGCCGAGCGGGCCGCGGCACTGGACGCCCCGATGGTCACCGAGCACCTCGCCTTCGTCCGGGCCGGCGGGCCGCTGACGGCTTCGCCGCGGATGGAGGCGGGGCATCTGCTGCCCGTACCCCGCACCCGTGACGCGCTGGACGTGCTGTGCGAGAACGTGCGGATCGCCCAGGACGCCCTGCCGGTGCCGCTGGCGCTGGAGAACATCGCCGCGCTCATCAACTGGCCGGGCGAGGAGCTGACCGAGGGGCAGTTCCTCACCGAGCTGGTCGAGCGGACCGGGGTGCGGCTGCTCATCGATGTCGCCAACCTCCATACGAACCACATCAACCGGGGCGAGGACCCGGCGGTCGCCCTGGACGGGCTGCCGCTGGAGGCCCTGGCGTACGTCCATGTCGCGGGCGGTGTGGAGCGGGACGGGGTGTGGCACGACAGTCACGCCCACCCGGTGACCGAGCCGGTGCTGGACGTACTGGCCGAGCTGTGCGCCCGGACCACCCCGCCCGGCGTGCTGCTGGAGCGGGACGACGACTTCCCCGGGGGCGGGGAGCTGGCCGGCGAGCTCGACGCGATCCGCGGCGTGCTGAAGGAGGCCCGTCATGCCCGGGCCGCATGAGCCGGAGCCCGGCCCGGCGGCACGGGCCCGCGGCCGGCGGGCGGCGGAAGGCGCCACCACCGCGCGCGCTCCGGCCCCCGCTCCCGTCGGCGGGGCCACCGCACCCGCCCCCGCTCAGGCCACGCCTCCCGTCGGCACGGACACCACGACCGACGCCGCCCGGCAGCGACTCGCGCTGGCGCAGGCCGCGCTGCTGTCGGCGCTGGTCGCCGGGACGCCGGCCCCCGAGGGATTCGACCGCGCCCGGCTCCGGGTGCAGCGCCGGGCGCTGACCGCCAAGCGGGCCGACGTCGTCGCCAAGGTCGCGCCGGAGCTGCCCGGCATCCTCGGCGCGGACTACCGGGCCGCGTTCCTCGGCTATGCGCGCCACCGGCCCATGAGCGACGGCTACCGCCGGGACGCCCTGGAGTTCGCGGCGTATCTGCTGGACCGGGGGCGCCCCGAAGACCGGGACGCACGGCGGCAGTTGCGGCACTGGTGGACGGAGCGCGCGGGGCCGCGGCCGCCGTCCGCGCGGCCCCTGGCCCGGCTGGTGCGCGCGGTGCGGCAGGCCCTGCCCCCAAGGTGACCGCGGCACCCCGCCCAGGAGGAGGGTGCGGGCGGTGCGGTGCGGGACGCGTCGGCGGAGCCTGCGCTACCGCGGGGAGCGGGCTGCCCGCATGGTGAGAAACTTCGTGGCGGTAGGCCGGGCCGTACCGTAGAAAACCGGCTATGTCGCTCCTCTTCCTCCTTGTCGCGTGGTCGACGGCGGTGCTGTCCTGTGCGCTGCTGTGCCGTGCCGCGGTCGCCGCCGCACACCTCACCCCGCCGGCCCCGCGGGCCGGTGCCCAGGCCGTCCCGGCTCCGGCCGCCGCGGAGGGCCGCGGCTCCGGTCTGACCCTGTACGAGATGGCCTACCTTTCCGGCGGACCGCACCGGCTCGCCGACGTGGTGCTGGTGCTGATGGCGCAGAAGCGGCGGCTGCTGCTCGCCGACACCGGCTGGGCAACCGTCGTCGACCCGGTCGGCACGGACGCCGTCGAGCGCGCCGCCCTCACCGCGATAGGCCCCGACGGGCAGCGCCGCATACCGGCCGTACGGGATGCCCTGGTGAGCGACGACGCGGTGCGGCAGGTGGCGGACCGGCTGGAGACGGCGGGGCTGGCGCTGCCGGCCGCGGTCCGTCCGGGCATCAGCGGCGCCGTCCGCCTGGTGCGGGGCGCCGCCCTCGTGGTGCTGCTGTCCGCCGTCGCGACCTACTGGAGGGCGGCGCCCGGCGCGGACAGCGGGCCGGTCCTGGCCTGGTTCGCGGTGCCGCTGATCCTCACCCTCGGCACCTGGGCCGCGGCCCGTTTCGAGCTGCACCCGTACAGCGACTGGGCCACCACGGCGGGCGAGCGGCAGCTGCCCGACGCCGCCGGCTCCCACAGCGCCCCCGACTCCCCTGCCGCCCCGGCCGGCTCGCTCGTCACGCTCGCCCTCCGCGGGCCCGCCGCCCTCACCGACCCCACCTTGCGCGCCGCGCTCCACTCATCCGGGGCATAGCCTCCGACACCGGTCCCTGGTGCTTTACATCGACAATGCGCGCCCCAACTATCCCTTTTGTATGCACACACGAAGGGACGGCCAGTGAGAGCACTTGCGTTGTACGGCACCATCGGGTCGCTGGTGGTGACCGCCCTCGCCACTGCCCCGGCAGGCGGCGTCACGGCTGCCCCCGGCGCGCCACCCGCACCGGTCGCGCACCGCCTCGAATTCGGCCGCTGCGCACCGGTGGAGCATCTGCCGTCGTCCGTGGAGTGCGGAACGCTCACCGTTCCCCTGGACTACGCGCACCCCGACGGCAGGAAGATCCACCTCACCGTCAGCCGGGCCCGGGCCACCGCGCGCGGTGAGCGGCAGGGCGCCCTGGTCTTCAACCCCGGCGGCCCCGGCGCGTCCAGCATGGAGTTCCCGCTGTACGGCGGGCTGCCCAAGTGGAGCAAGCTGGCGCGCGCCTATGACTTCGTGGGCTACGCACCGCGCGGCGTCGGCCGCTCGGCGCCGCTGTCGTGCCAGGACCCCGCGGAGTTCGCCAAGGCGCCCACCGACAGCCGGATGCACCCCGACGCGGCCTTCAAGCGCAAGAAGGTGGCGGAGGCGAGGGCGTACGCCCGTGGCTGCGTCCGCCGGGCCGGGTCCGCGCTGCCCTTCTACAACTCCGTCAACAACGCCCGTGACCTGGACATGCTGCGGGCCGCGCTCGGCGAGCGGCGGCTGACCTTCATGGGCGCCTCGTACGGGACGTACTTCGGTGCGGTCTACGCGACGCTCTTCCCCGGTCACGTCCGGCGGATGATCTTCGACAGCGTGGTCAACCCCGACCCCCGGCAGGTCTGGTACCGCAACAACCTCGACCAGGACGTCGCCTTCGAGCGCCGCTGGGGCGACTGGCTGCGCTGGGTCGCCAGGCACAACGGCCAGTACCACCTGGGCGCCACCCGGCAGGCGGTGCAGCGGGCCTACAACACCGCCGTCACGAAGCTCCGCCGCACGCCCCTCAGCGGGAAGATCGGCGTGGCACAGCTGCAGTCGGCCTTCCTCAAGACCGGCTACAACGACGCCTTCTGGCCGCTGCGTGCCGAGGCGCTCTCGGGGTATCTGCACGGCGACCCCAAGCCGCTGATCGCCCAGGCCCTGCCCCGGCCCGCGGGCGCCGCCGCCGAGGAGAACAGCGCCGCCGTCTACACCGCCGTCGAGTGCAACGACGCCCGCTGGCCGCGCAGCTGGCAGACCTGGAACCGCGACAACACCGAGATCGCCCGGACCGCACCGTTCGAGACCTGGGACAACGCCTGGATGAATCTGCCGTGCGCCTTCTGGCCCGACCGGGCGGAGTCGGCCGATGCCGAACTGGACGCCGCGGCACACCGGGCGGACCGCCCCGAGGCCGGCGGGGATCTGGTGAACGCCGCCGACCGTACGGCCGACGCCGCGCTCGACGGGGCGCTCCACGGTCAGGGCCGTCCGCTCGACGTCCACACCGCGCCCGGGGCGCTGCCGCCGGTGCTGCTGCTGGCCGCGGAGCGGGACGCGGCGACGCCGTACCGCGGCGCGGTGGAGCTGCAGCAGCGGCTGCCCGGCTCCTCGCTGGTCACCGAGAACGGGGCGGGCACCCACGGCATCGCCTTCAACGACAACGCCTGTGTGACCGGGTACGCCGAGGCGTATCTGCTGCACGGGAAGGTCCCGGCGCGCCGGGTGTACTGCGCACCGCGGGCCGAGCCGGTGCCCGGCCAGCAGGCGACCCGGTCGCAGCAGCACGCGCTGCCGGGCAAGTAGCCGGGGAACAGCACACACAGCGCTGCGGGCCGTCCCCCGAGGGGCGGCCCGCAGCGCTGTGCCCGGCCCCGGATCAGGCCAGGCCGGCGACCAGCTCGGCGACCGGCTTACGGCGACCGGTGTAGAACGGGACCTCCTCGCGGACGTGCATCCGCGCCTCGGAGCCGCGCAGGTGGCGCATCAGGTCGACGATCCGGTAGAGCTCGTCGGCCTCGAAGGCCAGCACCCACTCGTAGTCGCCGAGCGAGAACGACGGCACGGTGTTGGCGCGCACGTCCGGGAAGCCGCGGGCCATCTTGCCGTGGTCGGCCAGCATCCGGCGGCGGTCCTCGTCGGGCAGGAGGTACCACTCGTAGGAGCGCACGAAGGGGTAGACGCTGACGTAGTTGCGGGCCACCTCGTCGGCCAGGAAGGCCGGGATGTGCGACTTGTTGAACTCGGCGGGGCGGTGCAGCGCCATGTTCGACCACACCGGCTCCAGCGCGCGGCCCAGACGGGTGCGGCGGAAGAGGTTGTACGCCTCCTGCAGGGCGTCCGAGCTCTCCGAGTGCCACCAGATCATGAGGTCGGCGTCGGCGCGCAGGCCGGACACGTCGTACGTGCCGCGGACCACCACGTCCTTGGCCGCGAGCTGCGCGAACAGCTCCTCGACCTCCTCGGCGTAGCCGCTGCGGTCGTCCGGGAGGACCTCGCGCAGCTTGAAGACCGACCAGAGGGTGTAACGGATGACCTCGTTGAGGTCCTTGGCCTTCTTGCCGGCGTTCGGGGACTTCTCGGGCGCCGCGGGGGTGTGCGGCGCCGAAGCGGGGGTGGAAGCGTCTGTCATGTCGTCCATTCTCACTCGCCCGGGACCCGGTCCGCCGTCAGGGTCCCGAGGATCTCGTCGGCGGCGCGCCGCGCCGAGCCGATACAGGCCGGGATGCCGACGCCGTCGTAGACCGCGCCGCACACCCGCAGCGCACCCGGCATCCCGGCGACCGCGGCGCGGATCCGGGCGACCCGCTCCAGATGGCCGACGGCGTACTGCGGCAGTCCGCCCTCCCAGCGGGTGACGGTGGCGGCGACCGGTCGGGCGGACAGGCCGACCGCCGCACCGAGGTCGGCGAGCGAGAGCGCGACCAGCTCGGAGTCGTCGCGCTGGAGGTCGGCGGCGTCCTGGTAGCGGCCGAGGGAGGTGCGCAGCACGAACAGGTCGGGGTCGGCGTCGCCGACCCAGCCCCATTTGTGGCTGGAGAAGGTCGAGGCCTTGATCCGGCGGCCGTCGACGGGCGGCACGAGGAAGCCGCTGCCGGCGGGCACCCGGTCCAGGTCGACGCGGCGGAAGGCCATGGTGACCAGCGCCATCGAGGCGTAGTCGACGGTGGCCAGCTCGGCGGCCGCGGCGGGCGAGGCCGGACGCAGGAGGTGTGCCGCGGCGCCCGCGGGTGCGGCCATGACGACCGCGTCGGCGGTGAGCGTCCGGTCGCCGAGCCGGATCCGCCAGCCGTCGTCCCCGGCCCAGTGCAGCTCGTCCACGGCGGCCCCGCAGTGGATCTCGCCGCCGGCCCGGCGCACGGCGTCGGCGACGGCGGCCGGCAGGGTCCCGATCCCGCCGTCGATGCCCATGAAGACCGGGGCGTTCCGGGCCTGTCCGTTCTGCGGTGCGGTGGCGGCGGCGCGCGCCTGGAGGGCCCGTACGCCCTCGGTCAGGGAGCGTCGGGTGCGGGCGATCTCGAAGAGCTGCGGGACGGCGGCGCGCATCGAGATGCGGTAGGCGTCACCCGCGTAGACGCCGCCGAGCAGGGGCTCGACGAGCCGGTCGACGACCTCCCGGCCGAGCCGGGCGGCGACGTACTCGCCGACCGCGACGTCCTCGCCGGTCTCGGTCCGGGCCAGGGTCTCGTCCTGGGCGATCCGCGCCATGCCCTCCGGGGAGATCACACCGGAGGCGGCGAGCGGGGCGAGATCCCCGGGCACGCCCATGACATGGCCCTTGGGCATCGGGCGCAGCGCGTCGCGGGTCCACAGGGCCGCGGTGGCGGTGGCCGGTGGCTGCAGCCGGCCGCCGATCCCGACGGCGCGGGCGAGCTCCACCGCCTCCGGGCGCCGGGCCAGCATCGACTCGGCACCGAGGTCGACCGGGACGCCGGCGATCTCGCCCGCGTGCAGTTTGCCGCCGAGCCGGCCGGACGCCTCCAGGACGGTGACCCGGGCGCCGCCTTCGAGCAGACGGTGCGCGGCCGCCAGCCCGGAGATGCCTCCACCGATGACGACGGCATGACCGGGCCCGCGGCCCGTACTGGTGTGCGCTGCGCTCATGCCCCCACTCTCGCAGAGCCGGCCTCCACGACGCCGCCCGGACCGCGGCCCGGGCGACAAGGCGCCGGAGCTCCGGCGCCGTTGGCGGGGGCCGGGAGCCCCCGTTGACAGCGGGCAGCGGCGGGCAAAGACTCATGGTCATGGGCGGCGATCTTCGTGGCGCCCGCCGACCGTCGAGCCCAGGACAGCGAGGACAGCGCCTGATGACCGACCCACGCCTGCGGGATGTGTACATCGTCGATGCCGTACGGACCCCCGTCGGCAAGTACGGCGGCGCACTGGCCGGGGTCCGGCCGGACGACCTCGCCGCCCATGTGCTCAAGGCCCTGGTGGACCGCACCCCGGACCTCGATCCGGCGCGGATCGACGACGTCTGCTTCGGCGATGCCAACGGCGCCGGCGAGGACAACCGCAATGTGGCGCGGATGGCGGTGCTGCTGGCCGGGCTGCCGGTGACCGTTCCCGGCGTGACCGTGAACCGCCTGTGCGGGTCCGGCCTGGAGGCGGTCATCCAGGCGGCCCGGGCCATCGCGCACGGCGACGCACGGATCGCGGTGGCGGGCGGCGTCGAGTCGATGAGCCGCGCGCCGTATGTGCTGCGCAAACCGGAACGCGCCTTCCCCGCGGGGCATCAGGAGATGTTCTCCTCGACGCTGGGCTGGCGGATGGTCAACTCACGGATGCGTCCGGAGTGGACGGTCGCGCTCGGCGAGGGCGCCGAGCTCATCGCCGACCGGTACGGCATCACCCGCGAACAGCAGGACGTCTTCGCGCTGGCCAGCCACCAGAAGGCGGTGCGCGCCTGGCAGGAGGGCGCCTACGACGCGGAGGTCGTGCCGCTGCCGGAGGTGGACCTGCTGCGCGACGAGACCATCCGCGAGGGCTCCTCCCTGGAGTCCCTCTCGAAGCTGAAGCCGGTGTTCCGTGCGGCCGGCGGCACGGTCACCGCCGGCAACTCCTCGCCGCTCAACGACGGTGCCGCGGCCCTGCTGCTGGTGGACGAGGAGGGCCTGCGGGCCACGGGGCGCGAACCGCTGGCCCGTATCCGTGCGAGCGCGGTGACCGGCGTCGAGCCGCAGCTGTTCGGCCTGGGCCCGGTGGAGGCGGTACGCCGCGCGCTGGAGCGCTCCGGCCGGGGCTTCGGCGACATCGCGTCCTTCGAGCTCAACGAGGCCTTCGCCGCGCAGGCCCTGGGCTGCATCACCCAGTGGCCGGAACTCGACCCGTCGGTGGTGAACCCCCAGGGCGGCGCCATCGCCATCGGCCACCCCCTGGGAGCCTCCGGCGCCCGCCTGGCCGGCTCGGTGGCCCACCAGCTCGCCGCCCAGGGCTCGGGCACCGGCCTGGCCGCGCTCTGCATCGGGGTGGGGCAGGGGCTGGCGCTGGTGCTGGAGCGCTGAGCTCAGGGTTGTCCACAGGGCCACGCGCGGATCGCTGACGAGCCGTAACGTAGCGAAGGCGGGCGAGAGAGACGCACGGCAGGCGGTACGACACGGCACGCGGACAGCACACCCAGGGCCACAAGGACGACAAGGGGGCCGGCATGACGGCGGAACGGCTGGTGATCGTCGGCGGCGACGCGGCAGGAATGGCCGCGGCCTCACAGGCCCGCCGGCTCAGGAAGCCCGGCGAGCTGGCCATCACCGCATTCGAGCGCGGCCATTTCACGTCGTACTCGGCCTGCGGGATCCCGTACTGGGTGGGCGGCGAGGTCGACGGCCCGGATGCCCTGATCGCCCGTACGGCGGCGGAGCACCGCGCCCGGGACATCGATCTGCGGATGCGCACCGAGGTGACGGAACTCGACCTGGACCGCGGCCGGGTGCGTACCCGGGAGCTGGACAACGACGGCCGGGAGAGCTGGACGGGCTTCGACACGTTGGTGCTGGCGACCGGAGCACGCCCGCGCCGCCCCCGGCTGCCGGGGATCGACGCCCCGGGGGTGCACGGCGTGCAGACCCTCGACGACGGCCAGGCGCTGCTGGACACCCTGGAGGAATCGGCGGGCCGCCGCGCGGTGGTGATCGGCGCGGGCTACATCGGGGTGGAGATGGCCGAGGCCCTGATCCGCCGCGGCTACCGGGTCACGGTGCTGGAGCAGAGCGCACAGCCGATGTCCACCCTCGACCCGGACATGGGCGCCCTCGTCCACGAGGCGATGTGCGCGATGGGCATCGAGACGGTGCGCGGCAGCGCCGTCACCGGGGTGCTGACCGGCCCGGACGGCCGGGCGTGCGCGGTGACCACCGAGGACGCCGAGTACCCGGCGGACGTGGTCGTGCTGGGGATGGGCGTGCGCCCCGAGACCACGCTCGCCGCCGCGGCCGGGCTGCCGCTGGGCGAGTCCGGCGGGCTGCTCACCGATCTGGCGATGCGGGTCCGCGGCCAGGAACACATCTGGGCGGGCGGGGACTGCGTGGAGGTGTGGGACCTGGTCTCCGGCCAGACCCGCCACATCGCGCTGGGCACCCACGCCAACAAGCACGGGCAGATCATCGGCACCAACGTGGGCGGCGGCTATGCGACCTTCCCCGGCGTCGTCGGCACCGCCGTCAGCAAGGTCTGCGACCTGGAGATCGCCCGTACGGGACTGCTGGAACGCCATGCGGAGGCCGCCGGGCTGCGTTTCGTCACCACGACCGTCGAGGCCACCAGCCGCGCCGGCTACTACCCCGGCACCCGCCCGATGCACGTCAAGATGCTTGCCGAGCACCGCACGGGACGGCTGCTGGGCGTGCAGATCGTCGGCCGCGAGGGCGCCGGCAAGCGGGTCGACATCGCGGCGGTCGCGCTCACGGCCAAGATGACCGTGGAGCAGATGACCGCCCTCGACCTCGGCTACGCACCGCCGTTCTCCCCGGTCTGGGACCCGGTGCTGGTGGCGGCCCGCAAGGCGACCCGGGCCGTACGGGAGGCCGGGGACTGACGGTTCGCATGCCCGGCGCGCCCGCCGCACGGGAGGGCGGGGCGGGCCGGCGCCGGTCCGGTGACCTCCCGCGGAACGTCGGCCGGTCCGGTGGTGTCCCGCGGAACGTCGGCCGGTCCGGTGGTGTCCCGCAGGACGCCCGGCCGGACCGGTGGGACGGCTCCGCTCAGCGCGCCGTCTGCGTGTGGACGTACTCGACGAGGCGGGTCAGCGCCTCCGGGTCGGTGCTGGGCAGCACGCCGTGGCCGAGGTTGAAGATGTGCCCCTCCAGACCGGTGGCCGCGTCCAGGACCTCACGGGCCTTGGTCTCGACGGCCTCCCGGGGCGCGAAGAGCACGGCCGGGTCGATATTGCCCTGGAGCGCCTTGCCGGGGCCGACGCGGCGGGCCGCCTCGTCCAGCGGGACCCGCCAGTCGACGCCGACGACATCCGCGCCCGCCTCGCCCAGCAGGCCGAGGAGTTCGCCGGTGCCGACGCCGAAGTGGATCCGCGGCACACCCCGGCCCTCGACCGCCCGGAACACCTTGGAGGAGGCCGGCATCACACTGCGGCGGTAGTCGGCCGGCGAGAGCGCGCCCACCCAGGAGTCGAAGAGCTGGACCGCGCTCGCCCCGGCCTCGATCTGGACCGTGAGGAAGGCCGAGGTGATCTCGGCGAGGCGGTCCAGGAGGTCGGCCCACAGCTCCGGGTCGCCGTACATGAGGGCCTTGGTCTGCTCGTGGTTGCGCGACGGGCCGCCCTCGACGAGGTAGCTGGCGAGCGTGAAGGGCGCGCCGGCGAAGCCGATGAGGGGCGTGCCGCCGAGCTCGCGGACGAGCATGCCGATGGCCTCGGTGACGTACGGGACGTCACCGGGCTCCAGATCACGCAGCTGCGCGAGGTCGGCACGGGTGCGGATCGGGTTCGCGATGACCGGGCCGACGCCGGGCTTGATGTCGAGGTCGACGCCGATGGCCTTGAGCGGGACGACGATGTCGCTGTAGTAGATGGCGGCGTCGACGTGGTGGCGGCGCACGGGCTGCAGCGTGATCTCGGTGACCAGCTCGGGCCGCGTACAGGAGTCGAGCATCGCGATGCCCTCGCGGACCTTGCGGTACTCGGGGAGTGAGCGCCCGGCCTGGCGCATGAACCACACCGGGGTGTGCGGCACCGGCTCCCGTCGGCACGCCTTGAGGAATGCCGAGTCGTACGTAGCGGTCTGCTGCTGGCCCGTGGCCTGGTTGTTGGCGCTCACGCCCCAAATCTTCGCATGCCGGTCCGGCGGCCGATTTCGGCAGGTGGCCGATATCTCCGCATGCGCCCGACGGCACCTCCGAACGGGCGACGCGCGCACCGGGTGTCCTCCCCGTATGCGGGCCCGATTCCGCCTAACCTTCCGGGCATGGCTGCGGCTCATGAACACCTCGCGGACAGCGCGGACGAGGCCCCGATCCCCTTCCGTCAGGCGGTCGAAGCGCTCCGCGCGGCCCGACTGCGGCCGGAGATCGAGATCGATCCGACGCCCGCCCCGAAACGGCTCGCCCCGTTCGCGTACGCCCTGGAGGCGGCGGTCGTCGAGCGCGGCGCGGGCCCGGACGGCGAGGACCGGGATCTGGCGGACGGTCGGCTGGTGGTGCTGCACAACCCGGCCGGGGACGACACCTGGCAGGGCACCTTCCGGGTGGTGACCCTGGCGCGGGCCGAGCTGGAGCCGGAGATGGGCAGCGATCCGCTGCTGCCGGAGGTGTCGTGGTCGTGGCTCACGGGCGCGCTGGAAGCGCGCGGGGTGCACTACGGCGCGCCGAGCGGAACGGTGACGCGGGCCGGCTCGTACTACTTCGGCGGGCTCGCGGCGCGTGAGCCAGCGACCCAGATCGAGATCCGGGCGTCGTGGACGCCCCCCGAGGGCCCCGGCGGGGTGCCGGATCTGGCGGCCCATCTGGCGGCGTGGTGCGATCTGCTGTGCCAGGTGGCGGGCCTGCCGCCGGCCAATCCCGACCTGCCGCCGCGCGGCGGCGTCGTCCCGCTCCCCCAGCGCCGTGGCGCACAGCCCCGCTGAACTGCACTTTTCCCGCCCGGTCCGGCCGGCGCCGACCGCTTCGCGCACGGCCGCTCCGGGGCTTCGTCCGCGGCCGGACGGGCCTCGCGCCGGTCCGGCCGTCGTGCTGCGTCGGCGCCGGTGCGGCATCGCGAACGGCTTTGATCATCTATGTGCGCACCGGGTGCGCAACTGTGATCGATCACGCATCCGATTTGCCCGAATTGCCCCTAACTAAATCGTGATCAAAGTCTAAAGTCCCGCCGGATTGCTGCCGAAGAGGTCAGTGACCCTTCAAACACGGATCATTCCGGCTCCCCCAAGCCGGGTCCGTCCTCGCCACTCCCCCAGGAGGCCCGGTGTCTGTTCTCCTCGAGCAACCTTCGAGCCTGGTCGCCTACCGCCCGAACAAGCCGACGGCCATGGTCGTCGTGGCCGACCCTCGCGTCCGCTCCACCGTCACCCGCCACCTGTGGGCCCTCGGAGTTCGTGATGTGATCGAGGCGTCGTCCATCGCGGAGGCCCGTCCCCGCGTCGGCAACCCGCGCGACATCTGCGTTGCCGACGTCCACCTTCCCGACGGCTCCGGCCTCACCCTCCTGTCCGAGACCCGGGCGGCGGGCTGGCCCAACGGCCTCGCACTGTCCGCGGCCGACGACATCGGCGCCGTACGCAACGCCCTGGCCGGCGGGGTCAAGGGCTACGTCGTCACCGGCACCCGCACCAATCTGGGCATCCCCGGCCGCCCCGGCACCTCGCCCATCGGCGCCAACGCGGCCCGCATGCAGCGCCGTCCGCCGGGTGCCCCCGGTCACCCCGGTGGCTATCGCGAGCTGTCGGGCCGTGAGGTCGAGGTCTTGCGGCTGGTGGCGGAGGGCCAGTCCAACAAGGCCATCGGCGTCTCGATGGGGCTGTCGGCGCTGACCGTCAAGAGTCACCTCGCCCGCATCGCCCGCAAGCTCGGCACCGGGGACCGGGCCGGAATGGTGGCGGTCGCACTGCGCACCGGCATCATCCACTGACCGCTCATCCGACCGGCCCGCCCGTCGAGGGAACGTTCCCTCGACGGGCGACGTGCATACACAGATACCCTTGACTGGTGACCGACGCCCAAAAGACCGCAGCAGAGACGACACTGCGAGCACCCGGAGACTCGCCTCCGGATCCCCGACCGGCGCCGGTCCCTCTCCTGGAGCCCCGCGAGGGCATCCCCCCGGTGGTCGCCACCGGCGAGGCACTCGCCGAGGTCGTGGCCGCGTTCGCAGGCGGTACGGGCCCAGTGGCCGTCGACGCCGAGCGGGCCTCCGGCTATCGCTACGGCCAGCGTGCCTACCTCGTACAGCTGCGCCGCGAGGGGGCCGGCAGCGCACTGATCGACCCGGTCGGCTGTGCCGATCTGTCGGCACTGGGGGAGGCGATCGGCGACGCCGAGTGGGTACTGCACGCCGCCAGCCAGGACCTTCCCTGCCTGCGTGACATAGGGATGGTCCCCACCCGGCTGTTCGACACCGAGCTGGCCGGGCGACTGGCCGGCTTCGCCCGGGTCGGCCTGGGCGCCATGGTCGAGAACGTCCTCGGCTTCGCCCTGGAGAAGGGCCACTCCGCCGTCGACTGGTCCACCCGCCCGCTGCCCGAGCCGTGGCTGCGCTATGCCGCGCTCGACGTCGAGCTGCTGGTGGACCTGCGCGACGCGCTGGAGGAGGAGTTGGGGCGGCAGGGGAAGCTGGAGTGGGCCCGGCAGGAGTTCGCGGCGATCGCCGCCGCCCCGCAAGGACCCCTGGCGCCGCACGTCCGGGATGCACAAGGTCCGCCGGCGGCGCCAGATGGCGGTCGTACGGGAGCTGTGGACGGCCCGTGACCAGGTCGCCCAGCGGCGGGACGTGTCGCCCGGCAAGGTGCTCGGGGACGCCGCGATCGTGGAGGCGGCGCTGAGTCTGCCGGCGAACAGCCACGCACTGGCCGCGCTGCCCGGCTTCGGCCACCGCATGGGCCGGCGGCAGCTGGAGCAGTGGCAGGCCGCCGTCGACCGGGCCCGCGCCCTGGCCGAGAGCGAGCTGCCGCAGCCCGGCCAGCCGCTCAGCGGGCCGCCGCCGCCCCGCGCATGGGCCGACAAGGACCCGGCCGCCGCGGCCCGGCTGTCGGCCGCCCGCGCATCGGTCACCGCGCTCGCCGAGCGGCTGAATCTCCCGCAGGAGAACCTCATCACCCCGGACACGGTGCGCCGGCTGTGCTGGGAGCCGCCGGAGCTGCCGACGGCGGAGTCGGTCGCCGAGGTGCTGGCCGGCCACGGCGCCCGGCCCTGGCAGATCGAGCAGGTCACGCCGATCCTCACCGCGGCGCTGCAGGCGGACGCGGACTGACGCACACGGCCCGGGCCGGAGGGGGACGCCGGCCCGGGGCGCGCGGTGGGCAGGTCAGCCCTGCTCGACGTGCATCCACAGGACCTTGCGGTTGGTGGCGTCGATCTCGTAGGCCGTCTCGTTCCAGTCGTCGGTGGTCACCACGCCCACGGACCAGGCCGGGTTGTCGGTGTTGCCGTGGTCGGCGTCGCCGAGCTCAAGGGAGGTGACGGTGCCCTTCGTCTTGTCGGTGGCCGTCGTCGCGGCCTGTTGGGCGGTGACGGTGGCCTGGGACAGCCGGGCGGCCAGCTGCTGTTTGTCGCCGGGGTCGTCCGACTCGGTCCGCGGCTGGTCGGCCTTGCCGGTGCGCGCGTCCACGCGGACGTCGCTCACCGTCCCGTCGGAGGTGGCGACCGCGGTGTTCCAGTACGGGCTGTCGGGCGTCCCCTTGAGCTCCGCGGCGATCGGCTCCGAGGCCGGGACCGCCGCGACCGCGGCCTTCAGCGCCTCCATGTAATCCACCGTGGCGCTGGTGATCAGGGCCTTGCGCTGCGCCTGGTCCGTGCTGAGCGAGCCGCTCGGCGTGGCGGGGGCCGAGGCGGGCACCGGACGCCTGGGGCTTCCGGTGTCGTTCTTGCCGGTACTCCCGCAGCCCGACACCAGCGCGCCCGCGGCGGCTACGGCGCAGACCAGGCCGATCGCGCGCGGCGCTGCCGGACGCCCGCGCCGGACCACGACATGACTCCTCTTCGTCTCCATGTGGTCACTCTAAGTGTGCTATGGGAGGAATTGCGCCAAGACCCGGCGACATTCGGTCCGTTTCGTTCACCGCCTGCCGCCGCGCAGCGGGGCACACCCGGCGGCCGGCGCCGCCATCCGGTGTGACCTTCGCCGCTCCGGCCGGTGGGGGTGTGCAGCTTGGTTACCCGTAAGTAGCATGTCGGTGTGAAGCGTCCCCCGGGACGCTCCCGCAGCAGTGCCACCCCGCACCTGGAGGAGAGCCAACGTGCCTCGTACCGCTAGGGACGTCGTCTTCGTCGACGGCGTCCGCACCCCGTTCGGCAAGGCGGGCCCGAAGGGCATCTACCACGAGACCCGCGCCGACGATCTCGTCGTGAAGGCCATCCGGGAGCTGCTGCGCCGCAACCCGGCCCTGGACCCCGCGAAGATCGACGAGGTCGCCATCGCCGCCACCACCCAGATCGGTGACCAGGGCCTGACCCTCGGCCGGACCGCCGGCATCCTCGCCGGTCTGCCGCAGTCGGTGCCCGGCTACTCCATCGACCGCATGTGTGCCGGTGCGCTGACCGCCGTCACCGCCACCGCCGGCTCCATCGCCTTCGGCGCCTACGACGCCGTCATCGCCGGTGGTGTCGAGCACATGGGGCGCCACCCCATGGGCGAGGCCGTCGACCCGAACCCGCGGTTCGTGAGCGAGAAGCTCGTCGACCAGTCCGCGCTGTTCATGGGCATGACCGCGGAGAACCTCCACGACCGCTACCCGCAGATCACCAAGGAGCGCTCGGACGCCTACGCGGTGCGCTCGCAGGAGAAGGCGGCGAAGGCGTACGCGAACGGGAAGATCCAGCAGGATCTCGTCCCGATCTCGGTGCGGAACACCAACTCCGAGGTCGGTGAGACCGGTTGGGGTCTGGTGACCGCCGACGAGCCGATGCGCCCGGGGACCACCCTGGAGAACCTCGCCGGCCTCAAGACGCCGTTCCGTACGCACGGCCGGGTCACGGCCGGTAACGCCGCCGGTCTCAACGACGGCGCCACCGCCTCGATCCTCGCCTCCGAGGACTTCGCCCGGGAGCACGACCTTCCGGTCAAGATGCGCCTGGTCTCCTACGCCTTCGCGGGCGTCGAGCCCGAGGTCATGGGCTACGGCCCGATCCCGGCCACCGAGAAGGCCCTCGCCCAGGCGGGCCTGGGCATCGGTGACATCGGCCTGTTCGAGATCAACGAGGCGTTCGCCGTCCAGGTGCTCGCCTTCCTCGACCACTACGGCATCGCCGACGACGACGCGCGCGTCAACCAGTACGGCGGCGCCATCGCCTACGGCCACCCGCTGGCCTCCTCCGGCGTCCGGCTGATGACCCAGCTGGCCCGGCAGTTCGAGGAGCAGCCGGAGGTCCGCTACGGCCTGACCACCATGTGCGTCGGCTTCGGCATGGGCGCGACGGTCATCTGGGAGAACCCGAACCACAAGGACGCCGGAGGCGACAAGTGAGCACCACGACCACCGCCGAGCTCCTCAAGGGCGCGGCCGAGCTGTTCCCCGACGAGGTCGTGACGTCGGCGCACGTCCGCCACCTCGATCTGCCGTACGGCGCGGGCCGGTTCGCCCTGATCACGCTGGACAACGGCTTCGACCACACCAAGCCGACCACCTTCGGCCCGGGCTCGCTGGCGAACCTCAACGCCGCGCTCGACCAGGTCGAGAAGGAGGCCGCAGACGGCGACATCGTCGGCGTCGGCGTCACCGGCAAGCCGTTCATCTTCGCCGTCGGCGCCGACCTCAAGGGCGTCGAGCTGCTGAAGCGGCACGAGGACGCGCTGGCCATCGGCAAGGGCGGCCACGAGGTCTTCAAGCGGCTGTCCGCGCTCGCCGTGCCGACCTTCGCGTACTACAACGGTGCCGCGATGGGCGGCGGTGTCGAGGTCGGTCTGCACTGCTCGTACCGCACGGTCTCCAAGGCCCTGCCCGCCTTCTCGCTGCCCGAGGTCTTCCTCGGTCTCGTCCCGGGCTGGGGCGGCTGCGCGCTGCTGCCCAACCTGATCGGTGCGGACAAGGCCGTTTCGGTCATCATCGAGAACTCGCTCAACCAGAACAAGCAGCTCAAGGGCCAGCAGGTCTTCGACCTCGGCATCGCGGACGCGATCTTCGAGGGCGCGGACTTCCTGGAGCAGTCGCTGATCTGGACCGCGCAGGTCCTCAAGGGCGACGTGGCGGTCGAGCGCCCCGAGATCGACCGCGGCGAGGCCTGGGACCAGGCCGTCGCCAAGGGCAAGTTCATCGCCGACGGCAAGGTGCACGGCGCCGCCCCGGCCGCCTACCGTGCGCTCGACATCATCGCCGCCGCCAAGAACGGTGACCTCCGAGCCGGTTTCGACGCCGAGGACCAGGCGCTCGCCGACCTGATCATGGGCGGTGAACTCCGCGCCGGCATCTACTCGTTCAACCTCGTGCAGAAGCGCGCCAAGCGCCCCGCCGGCGCTCCGGACAAGAAGCTCGCGCGCCCGGTCAGCAAGGTCGGCGTCGTCGGCGCCGGTCTGATGGCCTCGCAGCTCGCCCTGCTCTTCCTGCGCCGCCTGGAGGTGCCGGTCGTGCTGACCGACATCGACCAGGAGCGCGTCGACAAGGGTGTGGGATACGTCCACGCCGAGATCGACAAGCTGCTCGGCAAGGGCCGGATCAACCAGGACAAGGCCAACCGCCTCAAGGCCCTGGTCTCCGGTGTCCTCGACAAGGCCGAGGGCTTCTCCGACGCCGACTTCATCATCGAGGCCGTCTTCGAGGAGATCGGCGTCAAGCAGCAGGTGTTCGCGGAGGTGGAGGCCGTCGCCCCGGCGCACGCGATCCTCGCCACCAACACCTCCTCGCTGTCGGTCACCGAGATGGCGTCGAAGCTGAAGCACCCCGAGCGGGTCGTCGGCTTCCACTTCTTCAACCCGGTCGCGATCCTGCCGCTGCTGGAGATCGTGCGCGGCGAGAAGACCGACGACGCCTCGCTGGCCACGGCGTTCGGTGTCGCCAAGACGCTGAAGAAGACCGCGGTGCTGGTGAAGGACGCCCCCGCGTTCGTCGTCAACCGCATCCTGACCCGCTTCATGGGCGAGATCCAGAACGTCATCGACGAGGGCACCCCGGTCGAGGTCGCCGAGAAGGCCATCGAGCCGCTCGGTCTGCCGATGTCGCCGCTGGTGCTGCTGGAGCTGGTCGGCCCGGCGATCGGTCTGCACGTGTCGGAGACCCTCAACGGCGCCTTCCCGGACCGCTTCACGGTGTCCCCCAACCTCAAGGCCGTCGTCGAGGCCGGCAAGCGCGGCTTCTACGTCTACGACTCCGGCAAGCCGGAGCTGGACCCCGAGGTCGCGGCCCTCCTCAAGCAGGGCGACTCGGTGCTGACGGAGGAGCAGGTCCGCGACCGCGTCCTGGACGCGGTGGCGCAGGAGATCGGCCTGATGCTGGACGAGGGCGTGGTCGCCGAGGCGCAGGACATCGACCTGTGCCTGATCACCGGCGCCGGCTGGCCCTTCCACCTGGGCGGCATCACGCCGTACCTGGACCGTGCCGGTGTCTCCGAGCGGGTGCGGGGCAAGAAGTTCCTGGCCCCGGGCATCGCGAGCGTGCCCGCGTAACGGTGCACGACTGACAGCGGGATGCGCGGGCCGGCTCGGCGGAGCCGGTCCGCGCATTCGTGTGCGGCGCACGGGCGGCGGCGCCGTGGGAGGGTGACGGCATGGATGCCTTGCTCATTGTCGATGCCGCGAATGTCGTGGGCTCGGTGCCCGACGGCTGGTGGCGGGACCGGCACGGTGCCGCCGAGCGGCTGCGCGACGCGCTGGTCGCCCCTGCCGCGGACGGACTGCCGGGACTTCTCGCCCCGCCCCTGGAGCTGGTCCTGGTCGTGGAGGGCGCGGCCCGCGGCGTCGAGTCCGTGGCGGGCGTACGGGTGGTGCCGGCGGCCGGCAGCGGCGACGACCGGATCGTGCAGCTGGTGGCCGACGAGAGCGGCGGACGGGACTGTCTGGTGGTGACCGCGGACCGCGGGCTGCGGCAGCGGGTCCAGGCACTGGGGGCGCGGGGTGGCATCTGCCGCCGATCCTGTCCGGTACGC